>JAVZPT010000015.1:0-11456 GCA_038881455.1 Candidatus Micrarchaeaceae archaeon
GCATGGTTGAATATTATGATAACAAAAGAGGAATAATAAATAGCAAATACAGCAAATCCACACTCGCAGTTTTTCAGTTTCTTTTCTCGCATCCGATGATAACGTTGCCTGTGGCCGCCAAAATGTTGAATCTTAAATACCCTACGGTAAAAAAGGCCGCAATGAACCTTATTGAGGAGGGCGTATTAGAGAAAATGGAATGGAAGAAGCGCCCAACAAGATTTATTGCTAAAACACTTTACGAGATTTATATGGGAAACTATGCCAAAGCCCAAAGTGGTCCATAGCCTTCACGCTCATAATGTATCTTCAGGCAGTCAGGGGGCTCTCGCCGCTCTGCGCGTCGCTCGTCCGTAGGCGTTTCTATGGTCACTGCAATGATTTACAAAATAGCAAAAAACCTTTCAAATATTTACAAAAAGAAAAGCATATTTATATTTGCTTGTTCACAAATATTCTTGTTCGGGCATGCTTATTGCAAGCCCACCACCCGCCTGCCCGAACATGCCTATTCCTGCTTTAGCCGCGCCAAAGCAAAGCAAAACCTATATAACGTTTGTTTAGCTAATATTTGTTAGGTGAATTCATGCTTGGCGATGTATCTGATAAAAAACCAGTAACAGTAGCCGAAGCGCACGAAATACTCGAGAAAAGGGGCAAGGCAGGCGCCCTCGGCTACGAGCAAAACCTTGCGCTTGAGCACGCTGCAAAGTTCAAGAAGCTTAGCGCAAGCAAAGCAGTGGAGATGAAAAAGGAGCTCATGGGCATAGGCATAAGCGAGAAAGTTGCTACAAAGATAGTTGACATAATGCCTGCAAAAATAGAAATCCTGAAGCAGGTTCTTATACTAGAGCGCAGGCCGGTTGACGAAGGGCAGGTCAGCGAGGCCATGCAAATAATAGCCAAATATAAGGGCAAGTAGCTTTGCCTTACAAAGCAGCAGGGTGTTCTGCATGGAGCAAAGAGCAATATCTGAAGAGCTTGAAGAGTATGCAAGAGTGCTAGACTTTTTGCCAACTGGCAAGTCGTCTTCGCTCCGGTCTGAGCCCATAGCGCAGCTTGTAGGCGAGAGCAGGTTTACGCTTCTAGAGGTAGTTACGAAAACAAAGGACATAAAGGTAGGCGAGCGCGTTTACATAGGCAGGGGCGAGCGCGACAAGGTAATGCAAATAAAGGCAAGGATAAACTACGAAGACCTTACAGAGTCGGCAAAGGGCCAGCTGCCGATAGAGGTAGCAAACATAATAAAGCATGACGAGCAGAGGTTTGTAAGGCTTTTCAATACTGCTGGGCCAATAAGCATAAGGCTTCATGCCCTAGAACTGTTTCCAGGGGTAGGCAAGAAGCACCTTGAGGCAATAATAGCAGCGCGCGAAGAAAAGCCTTTCGAGAGCTTCGATGACCTTTCAAAGCGCGTGCCGCCAATACAAGACCCGGTAAAGCTTCTCGTAGCAAGGGTAATAGAAGAGCTCAAAGGAGGCAGCAGGTTCTACATACTTACAAGGCCCTACAAGGCTTAGCGCATCTGTGCTATTGTTCATGCTAGCGCGCTAAGCGCAGGCGCTACAGCGCTTCTAATGCTTTGGCGGGTTTAAAGCCAAGCCTTCCAGGTATACTTCAGAAGACAGCTTGTACCTCGATACAGTGTGCGTTATTAGCCTGCCCCTGCCTTCAAATTTTGCAAGAAAAACGCCTATTCCGCTGAACAGCGCGCTTTTTATGTTGTCAACGAAGGTTATTTTGTAGCTTAATCCAGAGTCAAACCCTGCGATGTGCCTTGGGTCTACTTCCATTGCCTTGGTTCCGTCAAGCGTGTGCACCACAATGTTGCCAGTAACGTGCAGGAATACGGTTCCTGGGCCGACAAACTTTTGCAGGAAAAAGCCAGCGCCCCCGAAAATAGCTGCGCTTATATTTACGGCTTGGATTGAAAATTTAACAGAGTCTGTCGCTGCAAGGAACGCCTTGTCTTCTGCAACAAATTCCTGGCCTTCCTGGAGCTCTATGGGGAAAACCTTTCCAGGCAGCACCCCTGCAAGGATTAAATCGCCATTGGCTGAGCCTGCCGCCACTTGAAAATCTGTCACGAAAGCCGAGGCTCCGGCTGCCTTTCTTTCTATAGCGCCCAGTATTCCGCCTTTCATGCGAGGAACCATCTTCACATTCTCGTGCTTGCTTACGAGCCTGCCTGCATCGGCATATACTGCCTCGCCCTCGTTTAGCGTAAGCTTCAGCGCCTGCATGTTTTCTCCAAGTATTGCGTATTGCATGAAATCACACGAACAATGATAAGCGCAAGGATAAATAGGCTTTGCACACATACAGGATAAGCTGAACACAGCTTTTGATGAAACGAGGTATTTCTGAGCGGTGATGAGTATTTAGTAAGACCTCGCGAAGTTTGCCAAGCAGCTTGCCCTGGAGCCGCAATACACGCACTTGGAGTCGTGCTTAAGCCCCTGCTGGTCAAACGGTATGTTTGTTATCTTTGCTCCGGTCTCCTCCTTTATTTTGAGTTCGCACTTCGCGCCGCCGCACCAAGGCGCTTTTGCTATGCCGCCGTTCTCTTTGATAGCGCGCTTAAGCGCCTCATAACTGTTTACAAAATGAATGCTGCTAAGCATAAATTTCTCTGCTTTGGCGTAGAGGTTTGCGTTTATCTCATTAAGCAGCTTTTCAACGCCTTCAGCAGCGCCTTTCCTTGAAATCACGCTCTTTTCGCCGGTGTCGCGCCGCGTGCACAGAAGCACGCCCTTAGAAAGCTCCTTTTCGCCAAGCTCTATCCTTAAAGGCACGCCCATAAGCTCGTATTTGTTGAATTTGTAGCCAGGCGAGTAGTCTGTGCTGTCATCGAGCAGCGTGCGGAAAGCTTTGCTAAGATCGTTAGCAACTGCCTTTGCGTATTCAACTATTCGCTGTTCAAGCCCTTTTTTGAGTATTGGCACAATAACCGCTTGCACGTATGCCAGCTTTGGAGGAACTACAAGGCCCTTGTCATCGCCGTGCGTAGCAACCATAACGCCTAGTTCGCGCGTAGTTATTGCATAAGTATTTTGCCAGGCGTACTGGTACTTGCCGTTTTTGTCAAGAAACTTTATGCCGAAAGCCTTTGAGAAGTTTTGGCCGTCTAGATGAAAGTCTGGCCCTTGTATCGCATAGCCGTCTGGCATTATGTGCTCTATGCTGTAGCTGTGGACTGCGCCTGCAAATTTTTCGCTGTCGGTCTTGATGCCTGGTATTCCAGGAAGCGCAAGATATTCTTTAAGCACCTTCATGTATGTGCCAAGCACAAAGTCTCTCTCCTTTTCTGCCTCTTCGCTGCTTGCGAAAGCGCTGTGGCCTTCATTCCAGAGAAATTCCCTGCTCCTTATGAATGGCGTAGGGTGCCTGAATTCCCATCGCACGACATTGTTCCATTGGTTGTAGCGTATTGGCAGGTCACGCCAAGAACGCACCCATTTTGCATATGAAGCATACATTATAGTTTCAGAAGTGGGCCTTACTGCGAGCTTCTCATCAAGCTTTGAGCCACCGCCTTCAGTGACCCAAGCAACCTCTGGGGTAAAGCCAGAAAAATGTTCTGCTTCTTTCTTAAGCAGGTGCTCTGGTATCAATAACGGGAAATAAACATCTTCAACGCCGTTGCTCCTTAATTCTTTGTCAACGGCGCTTGTTATTGTCTGCCAAGCAAAATATGCTGCTGGCCTAAAAACCAGCATTCCTGAAACTTCGCTGTAATCTACAAATCCTGACTTTATGAGTGTCTGCGTATACCAGTTAGAAAAATTTTCGCTCTTCTTTACATTTATGCCTTCTTTGCTCTTCGTTGTCATATGACTCCCAACCTATGCAAATCCTTACGAAGCTGCTTATTATCTTTGAACAAAACAGATTTTAAGCCTGCCGTGCTAGCGCCAAGAACGTTTTTAGCAGAGTCGTCTATAAACAGCGTTTCCTCCGCTTTGGCGCCCATTCTTTTGAGCACGATCCTGAAGGCCCTTGCCTTTGGCTTTGCCACGCGGAGCACGCATGAGGCAAACTTGAAATCAAACAAGCTTGCGTAAGGCTTTAGCATTTTGCGCGCGTGAGCATATCTAGAATAGTCCACGTTTGAAAAATACGCTATTACGTATCTGCGCTTGAGCATCCTTATTGTTTCTATAGTCTGCATGTTTATTCTTGCTTGTTCTTCAAACGTCTCGGCCCAGCGCACCCTGCTCTGGCTTATTCCTAAAGACTTTGCGAGGCTTCTGCAGAATTCTGCTTTTGAAATTCTCGCCTCTTCAAAGAGCTGCAAAAGCCTTGTTTCAATGCGTTTCCTTATCTCTTCCTTGCTCAACCCCGTTTCTTTTGTAAGGTAGGGCGAATAGTAATAGCTATTGTTGTTGTAGTTTATTATGACTCCGCCAACATCGAATATTATGTTTTTTAACATAGCTTCACTTTTGGTTGCAAAGCATAAAACCAATGCGTTTATGCGGCGCGCTTTACCGTACTGCGACCCTTGTCTATTTAATTGAGAACCCGCCAGCAGGCAGGTGCTGCATTATATAGTCTATGTCATCGATTCCAAGAATTTGCGCGATATGTTTGCTAGCTTCTGCTTTATTTATTTTTCCTGGCTTTAGCAGCACGTACTTTGCAACATTGGATTTTTGGCAAGTCTTTAGCGGCGCAACAACAAGCGGCGGAGCATCTACTATTATCTTGTTAGGCTCAAATTCCAGCACAGCATTGCCGCCTAATGCGCTTTTGCCAAGAAAGATTTCTGTGCTGCCTGCAAACGCACATAGAGCCAGCTCCAAGTTCCTAAACCATTCGCGCTCTCCTTTTATCAAGAAGCTGCCCGAGGCTATGTAGCCGCTCTGGCTTGACTTTGTCACTTGCTCGCGCCTTGCTGCGAATACATCCGCACTGCTCTGGCCTGTTTCCCATGCCCTTGAATAGCACGCAGCAAACTGTGCCGCTTCTTCCTTTATGTCTATTTCTGCCTCTGCGCCTCCTTTGAGTATTACTAATGACGCGCCGAACACGTTTGCGTGAAATGCTAGGTCTTTTTCGTCAAAGTACTTTGAGTTTATTTCGTCGTTTTGCTGGGCATTCCTGCCGCCTATGGCAAGCATGCCGTTGCTTGCAAAGAACCAATTGAACCTTTCGTACCACTTCCTGCTCTTTATGCGCCTGAGCCTTTTTTCCTTTGCCGGCTTTGCCGTTGCCTCTTCAAGCCTCAATTCTAACTCCTTGGCTGCCTTTTCAGCGCCTGCAGACTTTTTCTCAAACTCTTTTGCCTTTTTAAAGTACAAGTCAGCATTCTCCTGTGCGGAAAGCGTGTAGTCTATATCGGCTTCTATGGGCATGATTCTTCTTTGCATTAAAAATTAATATGCTAGCATATTGTTTGTCAAAAGCTAAGTAATTGCGCCTATCAATATTGCTATTATGAAGCCTATAATGCCAAGGATTATTACGCCTATTGCAACTATCTTAAGCGTGCGCATAAACTCGTCATGCGTTGGCCTATAGCTTACGCTCATTATGTGCTTCGATTCTTCATAGAAGCGTTTCAAGCCTGAAATTGGATTAAGGTTCATAATCGTGTTTTGTTAGTTGCTTAATAAAGCTTTTTGCTCTTGCAGGCCAACGCCTGTTGCAAGCCCAGAAATCTGCTGCTTTTGATGCGCGCGCAGCGCAGTTACTCGCCGAATACCCTGTCAAGGTCATCTTCGCCGGCTCTCCTTTCGGGCTTTTTCTTTATTCCGTATTCTGTATATTCTGCGTATTCAACGCCGCCCATTACAACCATTACCTTCAAAGCATTCTTCTGCATCTCTGGCTCTATCCTAGCGCCCCATTTCAGCAGCGCGTCGTCGCTTATTCTGCTCGATACCTCTTGGAATATGTTTTCTGCCTCGCGCAGCGTAAGGTCAGGCCCGCCTATTATGTTTACCAGGGCGCGTTTGGCCGTAGCGGTGTTTACATCAAGCAAAGGACTTTTAAGTGTATTCTCAACAGCGATTATTGCCCTGTCTTTTGAATCTATTCCATTGCTTTCTCCCATGCCTATTACAGAATAGCCAGAATCCTTGAGGACGCTCCTAAGGTCTGCAAAGTCGAGATTTACCATTCCTGGCTTTGTAACCATCTCTATTATTCCCTTTGTGGCGTTTGAAAGGACCTCATCGCTTACCTTGAAAGCCATATTTAGCGGCAGGTCTGGGGCTATGCCCAGAAGTTTGTCGTTTGGTATTATTATTGTGGTGTCAGTTGCCCGCTTTAGCTTTGACAGGCCTTCGATTGCATTGTGCATCCTGAACCTGCCTTCGCTAGAGAACGGCAGCGTGACAATGCCTATCGTAAGCGCGCCGCATTCCTTGGCTTCGTGCGCTATTATTGGCGCAGCGCCCGTGCCTGTGCCGCCGCCTAGGCCGCACGTCACAAATACGAGTTGCGCGTCGCTTAGCATATGCCTGATCTCTTCTTTGCTCTCAAGCGCTGCCTCTTCGCCGAGTTTCGGGTCGCTGCCTGCGCCTAGCCCTTTTGTTGCCTTCTTTCCCAACAGCAGCTTCCTGTGCGCTTTTGTTATTGCTAGATGATGCGCATCGGTATTTGCAGCAACAAGCGTAGCGCCTTCTATTCTTGTTTCAAACATGCGCGTTAATGTATTTGAGCCGCTGCCGCCAGCGCCAAGCACGTATATCTTTGGCCTTGCTGCTTCTATGAACTTCAAGAGCTCTTCGTCATCTTGAGAATTCAGTTCTTCAGCCATTTAATTACCAACCAGTCGCCAAAATCTGATTACACGTTAAGAAATAAATACCTGTGTTTCTTGATCTGCTTTGCATCGCTGCAGAGCTGTTTGCGCAAAGCAAAAGCTTTATGGAAATATTGGCTCTTTACGCCACTTCGCAAATAGGCCTTCATGCTAACAAAACATTTTAAGCTTGCGGCATGCTATTGTTATAAAAGTGAGCGGGAAGCGGCAGGGCCTATCCTTAAGATAGGGGCTGGGAGCTAACCCAGCAGCAAACAAGACTGCCTGCAAGCTCCAAGCTTTCAGTTGGGAGTGGATGCTGTGGATAACGCCAAGATTGCTGAAATTTTCGAGGAAATTGCAGATATGCTAGAGCTCGATCCCAAGTCTAATAGGTTCGAGCCGCTTGCATACAGGAAAGCAGCGCTTACGATAGGCACATTGCAGCAGGATGTGCGCGAAATATATGAGAAAGAGGGAAGGGAGGGCCTGCTTGGGCTTCAAGGCGTTGGCAAGGGCATAGCAGATAGGCTTGTAGAGTACTTGACTACTGGCAGCATAAAGAAGTATGAAGAGCTCAAGAAAAAGTTTCCGATAGATTTTGCAAGCCTTACTAAGATACAGGGCATGGGCGCAAAAAGGGCGCTGAAACTGTACAAAGAGTTGGGCATAAAGAACGTAGAAGACCTAAAAAAAGCGATAGAGCAGCACAAGATACGCAACCTAACAGGTTTTGGCGAGCGCAGCGAGGAAGAGCTTTCAAAGGGCATAGCGCTGCTTGAAGAGAGCAAAGGCAGAATGCTCCTCGGCACAGCGCTGCCCGAGGCAGAGGCGCTCATGAAGAAGCTGAGGGAATCAGGGCTTGTAGAGCGCGCAGAACTGTGCGGTTCAACCAGGAGGATGCGCGAAACAGTGGGCGACCTTGATATACTGCTTATTTCGCAGAAAGCAGAAGCTGTTATGGACTTCGTTACAAAATTGCCTGAAACAGAGCATGTAATAGTAAAAGGGCCTACAAAAACAACGGTTTGGCTTAAGATCGGCCTAAGCTGCGATTTTAGGGTGATAGAGCCAAAAAGCTTCGGCGCCGCAATGCAGTATTTCATAGGAAGCAAGGCCCACAACATAAAGATAAGGGAGCTTGCCATAAAGAAAGGCTACAAGCTTAACGAATACGGCCTTTTCGACAAAAAAGGCAAGAACGCAGTCGCAGGCGATGACGAGAGCAAGATATATGAAAAGCTTGGCCTTCAGTACGTTGAGCCAGAGATGCGCGAGGACCGCGGCGAAGTCGAGCTTGCGGCGAAGAACGAGGTGCCAAAGCTCGTTGAGCTTTCAGATATTAAGGGCGATTTGCATACGCACACAAAGCATACTGACGGTGCAAACACGCTAGAAGAAATGGCATTGGCGGCAGCAAAGCTCGGAAGGGCTTACATCGGCAATTCTGACCATTCGAAAAGCGAACATGTTGCAAGGGGCATGGACGACTCAGGATTCGAGAAAATTTTCAGCGAAGTAGACGCTGTAAACGACAAGTACAAAGGCAAGATTCGCGTGCTTAAGAGCGGCGAAGTAGATATTCTGAAAGACGGCTCTATGGACCTGAAGGACAAGACCCTGGAGCAGATGGACTATGTGGTTGGGGCTGTGCACACGAGCATGAATATGGGCAAGGAGGAAATGACCAGGCGCGTTGTGAAAGCGCTTGAGAGCGGCCATGTGAACATTCTAGCGCACCCTACTGGAAGGCTCATAAACGAGCGCGAGCCCATGCAGCTAGACCTTGACAAGGTCTTCGAGGCGGCAGAAGCAAGCAAAGTTGCACTTGAAATAAATGCGTTTCCAAACAGGCTTGACCTTAATGACGAAAACATACTCAAGGCGAGAAAGTATAAGGTCAAATTTTCAATAGATACGGATTCGCACAGAACCCAGCACCTTGAATTTATGCGCTACGGGGTTGGCACGGCAAAGAGGGGTTGGCTTACCAAAGAAGACATAATAAATACGTATGATTTGCAGGGCCTGCTTAAATTTTTTGAGAGGTGATTTCGCGAAAGTGATCATGTATGCTGCAATCACGCCAAACGGCATGATTGCGAAATCCGGTGACAGGCTTGACTTCATAACAAGCACAGAATGGCAGGGCATACTGAAAAAGGCATACGATACAGGAAACTGCATAATGGGCAGGCGCGCCTACGAAGCGTTGTTAAGGAAAGGCAAGTTCCCATACAACTGCCTAAACGTGGTTATGACAAAAAAGAAGATAAAAAACAAATGGGGCGGCAAGGTCATTTTCACAGGCAAGTCTCCGAGGCAGGTTCTGAAGATGCTTGAGCAGAAGGGCTTCGGCGAGGCGCTGATAATGGGCGGCGGCCACGTGAACGCAAGTTTCATGAAGCAGGGCTTGGTTGACGAGCTAATCCTTGATGTTGAGCCAAGGCTTGTTACCAAAGGCATAAGGCTTTTTGAAGGAAAAGATTTTGAAAGGCGGCTCAGGCTTGTAAACGCGCGGCAGGTTTCCCCTGAAGAGGCCAGGCTGATTTTCAGGCTTGAAGCCTAGGCAAAAGTATAAAATGTGCTCATGCATAAATGTCTGTGCCTTATAGCCCAGTTATGCCCGTGCCCTGATAGCTCAGTGGTAGAGCGACCGGCTGTTAACCGGTAGGCCGTCGGTTCAATCCCGACTCAGGGCGCTTGAATTTGTTTAGCGCGCAAGATTACATAAGCTTCTCGTATACCAGCGTCACGATGTCGCCGTCATGCACGACATGCTCCATTCCTACTTTCTGGTTCGCGAATTTGGAGCTTGGCCCAGTTACGTAAGCGTGCTTTATGTACTTTGCGGTTTTTGAATTCAGCTTTCTTGCCACGTCAGCTATTGTAGCTCCTTTTCTAATTATCATCGGCTTATCATAATCTGCTTCTGTGCCTTTGGGCTTTAGATGCACCCTTATCAAGTCAGAGTTTCGGAATATGGCTTCCTTGAGCGCGCCAAGGTTCATGCCGCTTCGCGCGCTTACAGGAATTGCAAATATGCCTGTTTTGCTGAAGACGCTTTTGGCAATCTGCTCTGAGGCGCCAGCGCCTATGACATCGCTCTTGTTTAGCGCTATAATGCCTTTTACGTAAGTTATGCTCTCTAGCAAGTACTCTATTATCTCATCGCTGGGCACGCGCCTCATTACCGCAACGTTTGCGTTGTAAATGCCGCTGGCAACAAGCGCCTCAGCAACTTCCTTCTTGCCTGCGGAGTCTAAAGGCCCGTCTATCGTTATGCCGCCTCTGCTTAGCTTCTCAAACAGCACCGCAGGCCTTTCCTTGTTTATCCGTATATTTAGCTTGTAAAGTTCATCGAGCACAGTGTCTAGCTGCTCAGGCGAAGTGGCGTCTATCACTATGAGCAGCAGGTCTGCAGAGCGCATAACGCTTGCTATCTTCGTTCCTTCGCCTTTGCCTATGTGCGCGCCTTCTATTATGCCTGGAACATCAAGCAGCTGTATCTTTGCACCAGAATAGTCAAGCATGCCTGGTATTACGTCAAGGGTTGTAAATGCATAATCTGCTACTTTTGATTCGGTTCCTGCAAGCGCATTTAGCAAAGAAGATTTGCCTGCTTTGGGCAGGCCCACAAGCACCACAGTTGCATCCCCCGTTTTCTTTATCCCAAATCCAGTGCCGTGCCTCTTCTTTGACCTCGCCTCAATCTCTCGCTTTGTTTTGGCAATGCGCGCTCGCAGCAGGCCAAGGTGTTTGTCTGTGGCTTTGTTGTATTTTGTCCTTGCATACTCTTCCTTAAGCTCTTCAAGGCGCTGCTCAAGTGCGTCTTTGTACTGCGTGCAACCACCAAAAGTTCAACGGCAACATAAATTATTATATGGTTGCTGAATATAAATTCTAAATACTGGGCCTGTAACTCAGCATGGCAGAGTGGGAGGCTTTTAACCTCTAAGCCGAGGGTTCAAATCCCTCCAGGCCCGCTTTTCGGCGTTGCGCAGCACATCTATGCCATTTGCGTCGCTTTTTGCATTGGGTTTGGGTTTACTGCTTGCAGCACTTTTTATGTGCCTGGAGCGCGTGCAAATGCTGCTATAAATTCTTGTACCGCGCCAAAGCTTTAAGTGCGACATCCTTCACGTTAGGTAATGTCTCCATATTGCCTATCTCTTTTGCATTCATCCACTTTATGTCGGTGCTTTCATTGTTTGCCACGATAGTGCCTCCAACCGCTTTCCCAACGTAAATCATATCAAAATGTAAGTGCATGGGCTGAGTCCTGTAAGGCACGTTCTCATACAATATTGCAAACGGCATAGGCAGCGAGCGCGCCGCTTCATCGATGTGCCTTACGTTATCGTCTCCTACCAATTCCACATCAATTCCGGTTTCTTCCTTAGTTTCCCTTATTGCTGCTTCGTATGGAAATTCGTTTTCTTCTACATGTCCGCCCGGAGGGACCCACATGCCTAACTTTCTGTGCTTTAGCATAAGCATTCTGCCCTCGTTTATGGCCATACATCCTGCAACTATGCATTTTTTCGTTACCATTCTATGCGCCTTTTGTTGCGCCGTTAATTTCCATATGTGCTGTAAAATTTTAAAGGTGAATGCTCCAAAGCGCTAGGCTTTGCCAGCACAATCTTTCAATATCGCAAGTTCTTCTGTGCTGCATCGGCGCCTTTTCAAGCGCCTTCAAGTT
>JAVZPT010000016.1:0-10261 GCA_038881455.1 Candidatus Micrarchaeaceae archaeon
CAGCGAGCTTGTAGGCACGCAATACAGCAGCATACTGCTAAGCAAAGTGTCTGCGCAGGCCGGACTTGAAAAGTACCACAGGGTTATTGCTGCAAAGGAGATGGTGAGCACAGATGAGGGCACCGGTCTTGTTCATGTTGCCCCAGGTCACGGCCTTGATGACTATCGCATTGGAAAGCAGGAGCGCTTGCCTGTATTCTCCCCTATCGACAAATACGGCGTTTACACCCAGGAAGCAGGCGAATACAAAGGCCTTAAGGTCCCTGAAGAAGCAAACGCAAAGGTTCTTGAAGACCTAAAAACAGAGGGCTCGCTTGTAAGCTTTGGCACGCTAACCCACAGTTACCCGCACTGCTGGCGCTGCAACACAAAGCTAATCTATATGGCAACGGATCAGTGGTTTGCAAACATACAGAAAATAAAGAAAAGGCTCATAAGAGAAAACAGGAAAGTTTCGTGGCACCCTCCTGAAGCCCAGAAATGGCAGGAAGACCTTCTTGAAAGCTCTCCTGATTGGGTGGTCTCAAGGCAAAGGTATTGGGGCGTGCCAATTCCTATCTGGCAGTATGGCGACGTTGTTCTTGTGATTGGCTCACTTGAGGAGCTTAGGGCGCACGCGGTCGACAAGGCAAAGGTTGACGCGCTGCAGGACCTGCACAGGCCTTACATAGATGAGATAGTGCTCGAAGGCCCGAACGGCGAAAAGCTCCGCAGGGTAAGCGACGTGCTTGACGTTTGGTTCGACTCATCGATAGCGTTTAGGGCAAGCCTGTCAGACGAGCAGTTCAAAAAGCTGTTCCCTGTAGACTTCGTACTAGAAGCCGTTGAGCAGCTTCGCGGATGGTTCAGCTACCAGATAAAGTCAAGCATAATGGTATACGGCAAGAAGCCATTCAAGCACGTGGTAATGCATGGAATGATGCTCGGAGAAGACGGAAGAGAGCTGCACAAGCACCTTGGCAATTACAAGCCACTTGGCGAGCTTATAAAGCAGATAACTGCAGACTCGTTCAGGCTATGGTGCGTATCGCACAATCCACGCCTAGACCTCCTTTTCAGAATCAAGGACATGGAGGAAGCCAACAAGGTTGTAATGCTGCTTTATAATATTGCCAACCTTTACAAGGAATACTCGGGCTCTCCAGTCTACAAACAGAAAAAGCCAAATACGATACGCGCAAGGTCGCTTGATGATTATGAGGACGCTTGGATCGTATCCAGGCTCAACAGCACGATAAAGAAAGCTACTGAGTCCTTGGACAAATACGAAATAGACGTTGCGGCAAACAGCATGAGAAGGTTCATAATTGAGGACCTGAGCAGAAATTACCTAAAGATAGCAAAAAAGAAAATTGCAGAAAGCAAGGCGCAGGCCAGAAAGAAGCTCAGCGTTATAAATTACCTTCTTTACAACACGCTGCTTGCAATGTCGCCTTTCACCCCGTTTGCTACTGAGAAATTGTACCTTGATGTTTATGGCAATGAAAAGAGCATATTCCTTAACCGCTGGCCAAAATACAACAAGGAACTCATAAGAGACGACCTAGAAGCAGACTTTTCGGTTTGCCTAGACGCCATAGCCGCGCTGCTAAATGCAAGGGAACGCGCCAACATAAAGTTGAGGCAGCCACTTGAAAGCGCAGAGATAGAGACGAGTAGCGAAGCCGCTCATGCTTCTATGCTAAAGCTCGAGCAGCTCATAGAAGAATACACAAACATAAGAAAAATAAGCATTAAGAAGGTGGAAGCAATAGGCGAGAGGCTTGTGCCTGTTTTCAGCACGATAGGCCCAGCATTCAAGGCAAATGCGCAGGCAATAGCAGAAGCGCTAAAGTTTGCAAACCCCGAAGACGTAAGCAGGGAAGTTGCTGCAAAAGGCTATTACGAACTGCATACAGACAAAGGCACATTCAGCATATTGCCAGAGCATTTCGCGATAGTAAAAGAAAAAGAGGGCAATGCAGTGGCGTTTGATCATGGCGTTGTGCGCATCGATACAAAAATAAGCGACGAACTCAAGCGCGAAGCGGAAGTGCGCGAAATAGAGAGGCGCATTCAGATTGCAAGGAAAATGGCAGGGCTACGCAAGCACGAAGTTATAAGCATAAGCTACGAGGCTGATGAAGGCATAGCCGAGCGCATAAGGCAGAACATAGCAAGAATAAAACGCACTGTCAACGCAAAGGAAATAAAAGAAGGGCTTGAGCCGAAGCCTGAGCCAGTAGAATTCAAAATAGGCAACCAAAGCATTAGGCTACAGGTGAAGCGCTAGCGCCTAGGATTCGCTGCCTCTGATTTTGTTTGTTTGCTTGCAGAATGCCTATACTGCTTTGGCAGCGACAATGCTTGAAGCAGTTGCACTCTTAAATTTGCGTCTGCTTGCAATATTGCCCCAGCAATCTTTGCAGATAACTAGGCGCACTGATTTGCTGAGCCTGCGCGAGCTCTTTACGCACTCAACGCCAATCTTCCTGGAGCAGTAGTTGCATACATCGTACTTGTAAATTTCCCTTTTGCATCTTTCGCAAAACATAAAACCAATAATGTTTTGCACGGAAAGATATAAAAATGCAGCCAGAAAGCCTCGTAAAAGGCAAACATTAAGTAAATTAGCTTGCAAATTATTTTCATGGCTAAAGTGCTAATAGAAACATATGGTTGCACGCTTAACCAAGCTGACAGCGCGCTGATGGGCGGTTTGCTTGAGAAGGCAGGCCACACTGTAGAATATGGCAGCTACGCTTCAGAGCATTACGATTCATACGACCTTGTAGTTGTAAACACGTGCACTGTAAAGACGCCAACAGAGCAAAAGATACTGAACAGGATTGGCGCAATGAACTCGCTAGGAACAAAGCTTATAGTAGCAGGTTGCCTGGCGGGCGCAAGCCAAAAGGACATAGAAGCAGCGGCTCCAAACGCATGCATAATAAACACAAGGAGCGTTACACGCATAGCAGAGGCAGCATCTGAAGCGCTTTCAGGCAGGCGTGTTGTATACTCAGATAACAGCATAAAAGATAAGCTTGTCTTTTTTTCGCCTCAAAGCTCAGTGATCGCCAAGGTGCCCATTAGCGAAGGCTGCTTAAGCAACTGCTCTTTTTGCGAAACTAAGTTTGCGCGCGGGCCGCTGAATAGCTTCTCCGAAGAACTAATAATAAAGGCGATAAAGAACAGCGTTGCAAGAGGCGCAAAGGAGATAGAGCTAACATCTCAAGATACCGGAGCGTATGGCATAGACAAAAAGACCAATATTGCAGAACTACTTGAAAAGGCAACAGCATTAGAAGGCGATTTCAAGATAAGGCTGGGCATGCTTAATCCAGAGCACCTGCACAGGTACTTTGACAGGCTCGTTGAAGTTTATAAAAGTGATAAGCTGTACAAGTTTGTGCATCTGCCAGTACAGTCTGGAAGCAACTGCGTGCTTAAGAGCATGAAAAGAAATTATACAATAGAAGAATTCAAGCGCTACGTTGAAGAATTAAGGAGTAAGGTAAAGGGCATTAGCGTTGAAACTGATATAATAGTTGGCTATCCCACAGAAACGCGCGATGATTTTGAAGAGTCTATTTCGCTTTTGCAAAGCATAAGGCCAGAGGTTACGAACATTTCTAAGTTCGGGGCAAGGCCCCACGCGCCTGCCTCAAAGCTAAAGCAGCTTAAAAATTCTGAGATAAAGGCAAGGAGCATAGAAATAAGCAGGCTAGCAAGGCAGATACAGGCTGAGCAGAGAAGCGCGCTTGTTGGCACCGTACAAAAAGTGCTCGTGACAGAGGAGAACGCCAGATCTTTTACTGGAAGAACCGATAGTTACATAAGCGTAGCGCTTGAAAAGGGCTCTGCGAACATTTCTATAGGCGCATACACTATCGCAAGAATACGTGGAAGCACCTCTGCTTGCCTCCTCGCATAGCTCATATGGTTTTGCGCGTTGGACTTGCGCGCATAAGCCTGTGGCCTGTGCCTTTTGTTGCATAGGCCTATCGGCGCGCTGCATGCATGCCAAAGAATTTTAAACTCGCATGCGTAATAATGTCATGTATTCTGAAGAGCTCGAACGCCTTCTTAGCGCGATGAAAATACAGCCAGGCAGCAGAATAAGGATTAAGAAACGCAGCACAGAGTTAGAAGGCGTACTAATGCCGAGGCCTGAGCTAGGAGACAGCTCCATAATCGTGCTGAAGCTCGACAGCGGCTACAACATAGGCATAAAGTACGCGCCGGGCATGCGCATAGAAAAGATTGGAAAAACACAAGCTGCGTTCGATTTTCCAAAAGCGCATATAAAATCTAATCCTTCGCTAAGCAAAATAACTTTAGTCTCTACTGGCGGCACCATCGAGAGCAGAATAGACTACGTTACCGGCGGCGTGTACATGCTCGTAAAGCCGGAGGAGCTCCTTTATGAGGTGCCTGAACTAGCAGACATAGCGAACATAAATATAGTAACGCCAATGAGCATAGCCAGCGAAGATATGACATATCTTGATTGGCAGATAATCGCCAAGGAAGTAGCTAAGGCGTTTGAAGATGGGTCGCATGGCGTAGTAATAATGCACGGCACAGACACTATGCATTACTCCTCTGCTGCGCTGAGCTTCATGCTCCAGAACCTGCCTGGGCCTGTTGTGTTTACTGGGGCGCAGAGAAGCGGCGACAGAGGTTCGAGTGACGCCTTTATGAACCTCATATGCGCCAGCATCGTTGCGGCAAGGAGCGACATAGCAGAAGTAGGCATATGCATGCATGCCAGCAGCTCTGATGAATACTGCAACTTTATAAGGGGCACCAAGGCGCGAAAGATGCACACGTCGCGGAGAGACGCCTTCAGACCTGTAAACGATAAGCCCATAGCGAGCGTTTCAGAGAGCGGAGCTATTGAATACAAAGGTAGCTACTCCAAGCCCAAGCGCGGCGACATCAAGCTCATTACAGGCTACGAGCCAAAAGTGGCGCTTGTGAAGTTTTACCCAAACTCAGACCCAGGCATAATTGACTACTATGTAGGCAAGGGATTTAAGGGGCTTATAATAGAAGGCACAGGCCTCGGTCATGTGGCGATAGCGCCAAGGCAGAGCGGCTATTCTTGGCTAAACAGCATAAAGAACGCGGTTGAAAGTGGCGTTTTGGTAGGCGTAACTTCTCAATGCCTTTACGGCAGGACAAACGCAAGCGTTTACAGAAACCTAAGGCTGCTTTCAGGCGCCGGCGCAATACATTGCGAAGACATGCTGCCTGAAACAGCGCTTGTAAAGCTCGGGTTCCTGCTAGGCAACTACAAAAAAGAAGAGGCAGCAAATATGCTAAACAAGAACCTTGTAGGCGAAATAAGCAGCAGAACTGAAATAGACGCGTTCTTGGTGTAACTATGTTTGAAGAAGGCTTTTACAGAAGCATAGGCTTTGCATGCGGGCTTGAAATACACCAAAGGCTCGCTACAAAGGAGAAGCTCTTCTGCCCATGCAAGGCAAACCTAGAGCCTGACAGGCAGATAGGCGAAATACGAAGAAGGCAACGCGCAGTTGCAGGTGAGCTTGGAACTGTAGACGTATCAACGCAGTTTGAAAGCAGCAAAAACAGAAGGTTTGTTTACGAGACATTTGAAAAAGAAACGTGCCTTGTTGACATAGATGAGGAGCCGCCGCACGATCTCAACAAAGAAGCTCTCGAAATTGCACTGCAGATTGCTGCTGCGCTAAACGCAAAGGTTCCTGATGAACTTGAACCAATGAGAAAGGTCGTTGTTGATGGAAGCGATCCAAGCGCATTCCAAAGGACTATGCTCGTTGGCTACGACGGGCACATAAACATAGGCAGCAAAAAGATAAGCGTGCCTTCCATATTCTTAGAGGAAGAATCAAGCGGCATAGAATACAGCGACAAGGAGCTTGTCGTGTACAACGTAGATAGGCTGGGCATACCTTTGATAGAGATAGACACCGCTCCAGAGATAGCAACTCCAGAAGAAGCAAAAGAAACCGCAAAGCAAATAGGTCTTTTGCTCAGGCTCACCGGAAAGGTACAAAGGGGCATAGGCACAATAAGGCAAGACGTAAACGTATCAATAAGGGGCGGAGCGAGGGTAGAGATAAAAGGCTTCCAAGAACTGGAATACATGCCAAAAGTAATAGACAAAGAGATTGAAAGGCAGTTGGCACTCCTGAAGTTGCGCGACTCACTCGCAAAGAAGAAAGCAACAGTAGGTAGCGAGATTGACGTTTCTATTGCTTTCCAAAACACGAAGTGCAGCATAATACGAAAGAGCATCGACTCCAAAGGCACAGTAATAGGCTTTGCGCTCAAAGGCTTCAAAGGTGCGCTTGGCTATGAGCTTAATGAGGGCAGGCGCCTCGGCAGCGAAATAAGCGACTACGCAAAGCTTGCCGGGGTTGGCGGAATAATTCACAGCGACGAGGACCTTTCGCAGTACGGAATCACAGGCTCTGAGATAAGCGAGCTTAAAAAGATGCTAAACGTTGGAAACGAAGATGCATTCGTACTAATAACGGGCCCTGCTGACGTATGCGCAACAGCGGCAAAGTATGCAAGGCAGCGCGCAGCCCTTGCCATCTCTCAAGTGCCGAAAGAGACAAGGGGCATAGACAGCAAAACCTTAGCTACGAGGTTTCTTAGGCCGCTCCCAGGAGGCTCTAGAATGTATCCGGAAACAGACATAAGGCCGATACAAGTTAACGCAAGCACCTACAAGAAGTTCCTTGATAGCGCGCCTAACCCAGAAGCAGTGCTGAAGGAACTTGAAAAAGAGATTGAGAACAAAGGCCTTGCTATGCAAATGCTCTGGTCGCCTCTGCTAAGCGAGTACAACGAGATACTTGACAAGACAGGCGTTCCGGGAAGCGTCGTAGCGCCGATACTGCTAGAAAAGTATAAGGAGCTCAGAAGGCAGGGAGTAGACATAAGCTCTGTAACTACAGAAGCGCTCATTGCAATATTTGATGAATACAAATCTAAGGCGATAACAAAGGCTGCGATAGAAGAACTGTTGAGTCTTGCTCCGAAGACAAGGAAAGAAGTGCTAGACGCTGTGCGCGAGCGCGGCCTCCAACGCATCACAGGAAAAAGGCTGGAAGAGCTTGTTGAGAAGTTCAAGGACAAGCCGAGGGACCTCGCGCTTAAAGAAATAATGGCAGAGCATAGGCTCGTAATTGACGGGTCTGAGCTGAACAGGCTTCTGAAAGCGATGAAGTAATGGAAACTGTTCGCAAGCACAGCTTGGCAGCACACAGGCGTTCAGCTGCTGCTTTGAATGGAAATGACTCTGCTGTGATAATTCCGCTGCGCGGAAAAAGCCTACTGATTGAACTTCAGTACAGGCCAAAAATAAATAAGTACATTCTTGAGTTGCCGGCAGGGCACATAGAGCCAGGCGAGAAACCAGAGCATGCAGCAGAGCGCGAACTCGAAGAAGAAACCGGTTATTCTGCAAGCAACATGAAATACATCGCCAGAGCCTACTCGTCTCCTGGAAACCTTTCCGAGATGCTTTACTTTTACCTTGCTACTGGACTAAGGAAGGGCAAGCCGCGCAGGGAGCCTGGCGAAAAGATTAGCATAAAGTGGGTAAGCCTTTCCAAGGCAGTCACAATGATAAGACAAGGCAAGATCGTAGACGCAAAGACAATTGCAGGCATTCTGTTCTTCGGCGCTTTCTGTGCAGGCCTGAAAGCGCGTTGCATAAAGCATTAGCTGCACAAGCAACCACGCTCACCTTCTTGCATTCCTGCCTGCTGCTTTTATTTTGCTCAGTTCATCGAGCAGGTCTCTTTCCTCAGAGCTTAGCAAATAGCTAAACTTTGTCTTCAGCAAGCGCTCCTCGTCGTCATTGAGAAAAGTATAAAGCACGTCGCCCTCTCTTACCTGCCTGCCAAACGTTATTCCGTCAATAGACACCGCTGCTTCCTGGCCTGCTTTTGCCTCGTCTAGCCTTATGCCGTTGCTTTGCATCTCTTTAAGTCTGCCTATTATGTCGCCGTGCTCGTCCATAAGCAAAGAACTAGGCTCAAGCCTGCCAACAAGCACCTCTATTCCGAAAATCGCAGGCTTTGAGACCCTGAACACCGCGTTTGGCAGTACAGATATTTTTGCAGGAAGCGTTACGCTCTTGAGCGCAAGCGCCTTCTCCTCTTGCTTTGCATTTTCAAGCCACGCCTTGTAATCATCTATTACCTGATATATTACGTTGTCGTTTATTATCTTAACCCCTGTCGCTGCGCTCTCATAAGCAGCATCTTCTTCCACCTGGACATTGAAGGCGAGCACCACAGAGCTGTACGGATCTATGGCACGCATCGCGAAAGCGTCAAGCACGTCTTTCTTTGTAACGTTGCCTATGCCTTTTTTGCTTATGCTTACGCCATTGCTCTTTAGAAGCCTAGACAAAGCTTCTATTGTTCCTATTGTGTCTGCTTTGAGGACTATTCCCGACTTGTCAACCTCAAACACTTCTTTTATCTCTTCGCTCAGCGCAGCAGCGTAGTCGCTAACATGCGTAGAGCAGATAAGAGATCCTGGCAATGCTTCCTCAAGGCCAGGCGCGCTTACCTTGACGCCTGAAGCCGCGTTAACCTCATCTACAAAGTCGAACCTGCTTGCAGACTCGCGTATCTCGTGAAGCGGCTTTGGCTTCAGCAGCGCCTTTATCTTCGCGGTTCTTATGCCTTTCGCGGTTGAAAAGGCCACTGTATCGCCGACCTTTAGGGTGCCGCTGTAAAGTATTATGTCTATTGTGGTGCCAAGTCCAATTTCTTCCTTTTTTTCTAGTATGCTGCCCCTCCCTGGTCCTTTGACTTCAATGTCGAGCCTTGCTTCGAGGAAGCGTTGGGCAAGGCCTGCAACGTAAACAAGCAATTCTGCTATGCCCTCTCCGGTCTTTGCGCTAACCGGCACAATCACAAGTTCCTTCTTAAAGTCATTTACCCTGTCAAAGCGCTCGCTTCCAAATCCTAGCTCGCTTAGCTTGCCTATTAGCGAATAAATTCGTGAGTCAAGCGCATCGGCAACTGCCTGCGATTGGCTCTTCAGAGATTCAAGCACACTGTACGTTTTGTTGCTCCGCCAGCCATTTATAAGGTCTATCTTGTTTGCTGCTACGATAAACGGCGTCTTGTACTGCTTTAGTATTTCAATGGCCTCATAGGTCTGTGGCTCAAAGCCTTTAGAAACATCCACTACAAGTATAGCCAAGTCCGCGACTGCGCCGCCTCGGCGTCTTAGGTTTGTGAATGCTTCGTGGCCTGGCGTGTCTATAAACAGAAGGCCTGGAATCTTAAGCTCGCCCTTAAACGACTTCAGAAGCGCACCAGATATCTCCCTTATAACCTTTATCGGAACCTCGCTTGCGCCTATGTGCTGCGTTATTCCGCCTGCTTCTTTGCTTGCGATTGCTGTGCTCCTGATTCTATCTAGCAGCGTGGTCTTGCCGTGGTCTACATGACCCATCACGCAAATGATAGGCTGCCTTATCATGGTGCTGCGCCATTTTACCTATAGTCGCCACTACCTGAAATTTTGCCCCGCTGTTTCCTATCGCTGAGCTTCTCTAGGTTCTTCTTGGCGACATCGTTAAGCCCGATTCCAAATTCGGTTGCGACTTGAGAAACATACCAAAGTATGTCTCCAAGTTCTCCTGCGATTGCATCTTTGTCTACTGGCGCATTATCACGCGCAATCTTCTTTATCTTATTAAGAAGCTCGCCAACTTCGCCAGCAAGTCCTATTGCTGCATAGTATACGCCGCCTTCAAGCTGCTTTGGATATATCGCAGTAGTGCCAGCCTTGCCCTGATATTCAGAAAAATCCATAAAACCACGTGTGTTTTGCAATTCTGTTTTAACTACACGCGCAAAAATTGTTGATTGTGCAAATTAAAACGAACTGCTGTAATAGAATATTATACGCAGATATAAAAGTATTGCAGCATAGGCGCACGTTCAAGGGAAACCGGACAAAAGGGCAACGTGGTGCAGCAGCAACAGTGCCTTGGCAAAGCAAACGAGGAAAAAGCGAGCAACGCCTTAAAAAGAAACGCAAGCAAAATCTTACAGAAAGAAATAAATTTGCGATTGTTTTATATGCTGCTCAGAGAAGTAAATAGGCATAAGTCAGAAAGGTTCCTAAAAGCATATGCGACAAAACAATAAAACAATGAAGCAATAAAGCAATAAAATACGCACGAAATGCGCAAAGACTGAAAAGCAATGCGTTTGATGTTTGTGATAGCATGGAAAGAACTTTGGTA
>JAVZPT010000017.1:0-9759 GCA_038881455.1 Candidatus Micrarchaeaceae archaeon
TCTGAGAGCAACAAAAAGTTAAGCGAATACTTGCCTGCAAAGCCATTGTGCGACTTTATCGAGTCTTTGCTTATGCCAACGACCTCTGCGCCAAGGCGCTTTATTTCTTTTGTAGAGTCCCTGAAAGAGCACGCCTCTGCAGTGCAGCCTGGCGTGTTGTCCTTCGGATAAAAGTATATGACAACGCGCTTGCCCTTGAACTCTGAAAGCTTGTGCTTCGCGCCATCGTTTCCCTGAAGCTCAAAATCTGGAGCCTTGTCTCCCTCTTCCACCATGGAATCACATATATATTTAAAAGCATAAACTAAATAATGTAGCTTCTTGCTTGCGGCATTTCGACCTCATACTGAAGTATAAGCATTTAAATATCAGCAGAATATGGTTGCTAACATGTTCGGAATAGGTAAGCTTTTTGGGAAAAAAGGCAGAGCTGCTGAAATAACTAGCATAAACATAAACTATATGGGCGAGGTGCACCAGCTAAACGGGCTCAAGTTAGCCCAAAAGGAGTTTGAGGTAAAGGTGCCAATACATAACAAAACAGCAAGCAATCTCGACGTCGTAGGCATTAAGAAGCCGGAGCTGAGAATAGACGTTGTTTCTGCAAAGGCGCCCTTCGAACTTGTTTCTGTAGCCCCGCAGCTTCCAATAACGGTTCCTTATATGAAGAGCGCAGAGCTTGTGATTAGGCTTCGCGCGCCAGATGTTTCTTACACTGGACCTTTGTATCTGATTATGCAGGCAAACACGCCAGATGCAGTGCACATCGGAATAAGCAACATAATACTGCATTCTGCAGGCAAGAGCTACCCCATCGAAGATTCGGCAAGAAGCTTTTATGTAAGCAAAGGCGACCCGATAAAGCAAGACGTGCAGCTGCTCTCGATTTTGCACGAAGGAGAAGAGGTAAAAGCCGTAAAGGCAAACGCGCCATTTTCCGTGCTTAAAACCGAGCCGCAGACGCCATTCAAGATCACTAACAAGAACAGCTTCATCATTTCAATGTACTTAAAGCCGCCTGATTACAACTATGCTGGACCACTTGAGATTACGTTTGAGTGAACGCACAGCGCGCATCAAGCAATGTCTATTGGCTATTATTCAAGCCTGTGCCATAGCCTGTCAAATTCTCGTGCAAGTTCCCTAAGCTCGTCTTTGTCCTGAATCAGCCGCGTCTGCTCTATGTTCCTGTGCATACCTGCAAAAGTGAGGTTTGCTGAACCTTCCACAGCAGCGGAGTCGCCTATGTATAGCTTAGCGTGGACGAACTGCCGCGGAACCTTTAGCACGATCCCCTTCTTAGACTCGTAGTCTTCAAGATAAACTAGAAGGTAAAAGAGGGAGCACAGCAAAGAGGCAAGCGCCAAAGCAGGCTGTTCGCGCTGCACAACTGCGTTAAGCAAAAGCAGAAACGTGACGAACAAGGCGAACCTTGAAAACGAGCGCCGCTTTAGCTTTGCCTTCGCGGTTTTTGAAATCGATGAAGACATTATGTAAATGCGCTTGCCCTTTGCATGCCTGACCAAGAACTTTGCGTAGTAAGGGTCTATGTATGGCGAAACTATGCGCAGAACTGAGCTTTCCTTTATTATCTTTTCAACGTGCTTGTAAGACCTGCTGCCATAGTCGTATTCTCTGTGCTTGCTTGGCAGCAGGCCCATAAATGGCATATGCACCACACAATATCAGAATAAGCGCAAATATCTTATAAGAGTGGGCGGGAAAACCATATACTTTGGGTAGGGGATGAGAACTGTCCGCAAAAGCGCATATAAATTTTGGAGATGCATAACATAACCACGATTGCCATGGCAGCCAATAAAACCAACATGGAGGCTCCAAACCTTCAGTTGGGAGAGGATGTAACATGCTATGTATACCTGGCAGCCAACCCATCGATTGCAAAGCGTTATTGAGCACGGTGATTTTGCGCGTTTAGACAAAAACAAAAGCAACATGCACAGGCTTGAGCTTTGCGGCATATTGCTAAATACAAGCCCAGAGGTTTACGAGCCTGCAGAGGATACGCTCCTTACTATAGAGGCGCTTAGCAAATGCCTTGGCTCTTTTGAAAAGGCCCAGTCAAGTGGGTTGCGCGTTCTTGACATGGGCACAGGAACCGGGATAATAGGACTTTTTGCGGCTAGAAGCAGAGCAGTAGCAGATGTGCTGCTTGCAGACAAAAGCAGCGAAGCCGTTGCCATTGCAAGGAGTAACGCTGCATTGAATGTTAAGCTTTGCAGAAAATGCCGCGTAATAAGGAGCAACCTGTTCGATGCGATAAGCGGCAGGTTTGAAATAATAGTAATGAACGCGCCATACCTTAGGCATGAGCCCGGAGAGCCCGAGCGCGAGGCAGAGATGCTGAGCGGCGGCGATGAAGGCATAGAGCTTTCGGTGGCTTTTCTAAGCGCAGCAAAGCGGCATTTGTCAAGCCACGGCGTAGTGCTGCTTTCAGCAAGCTCGCTTAGCAATCAGGACAAGCTGCTGAGACACGCAGCAACAGAGGGCTACGTGATTAAGGAAAAGGCGTCAATGCACCTGTTCTTTGAAGACATAATAGTATACACGTTTGCGCTTGGCAGCACAGATGGCAACGCACGAGGCAAATAACATGCGCGCTCTGCTGCTGCAGGTGTATCAGTATGCTTTTTAAATGAGATGCATAATAAATAATAGCAACAATAGCTTGTGCATTGGTACTACTTTTGCCAATGATATGAGGTTTTTTTATGCAAGAGGAAACGCCAAAAGAAATAGTGGACAAAGCGCTGTCGGCAATAAAGCTGGCAAGGCAAGACGGAGTCGTAAGGAAAGGAGTAAACGAAGTAACAAAGAGCCTTGAACGTGGCCTTGCCACTTTGGTTGTAGTGGCAAATGATGTCAATCCGAAAGAGGTTGTGATGCATTTGCCTGGGCTCTGCGAGCAGCACAAAACGCCTATCGTTTACGTGCCTGCAAAGCTAGATCTGGGCAAAGCAGTGGGGCTTAACGTACCTTGCTCTTCTGCTGCTGTTGAAAAGGAAGGCGCTGCTGGCTCGTTGATCAAAGAGATAATGGCATGGTACGGCTCTGCGTCATCGGGCTCAACTGCGCGAGAGCAGACAAAGCCAGCGCAGCAGGCCAGCCAGGCAAAACCGCAGCAAAAAGAAAGCAAGCAGCAAAGCAGATGATTGAGTGGCTCAAGAGCAAAGGAAGTTTGACGGCTATCTCGCAGAAATAGTGGATGTGCTAGACAAGACCACAGGCATGTTCGGTTCTGTGAAGCAGGCAATGTGCAAGATAATCGAAGGACCAGACAAAGGCAGGGTTATAAGGCGAAACATTGTTGGCTACGTAAAGAAGGGCGACATTATTAGGCTTTCTGACACAACCAGAGAAGACAGGCCCATAAGCGTAAGGTAATGGCATGAACTGCTCTTACTGCTCTAGAGAGATAGAACCAGGCACAGGAGTCATGTTTGTCAGAAAGAACGGCAGCATAAGGTATTACTGCTCAAATAGGTGCTACAAGCTAGACGTGCTTTACAGAAGAAAGCAAGGCAGCAAGAGCGAGTTGCGAGCAGCAGGCGAAGTTGCAGGTTCGCAAGCAAACGCTGCCGCAGCGTCAGAAAAGGCCTGACTGCTTTTATGGCTCTAGAAGATAACTTCGGCGCTGGCAGAGTCATTGTAGCGCACTACGGCGAGCTCTGGCTTCGTGGAAAGAACAGAAACTTTTACATAAAGCTGCTTCTTTGCAACATTAGGCATGCGCTCAAAGGCATGCGCTACGAGCTTTACAGAAAATATGATAGGATAGTAATAAAGGCAGATAATAAGGAGCTGGAGCGCATAAGGCCTGCGCTTGCAAAGGTTTTCGGCATAAGCAGCTACGAAGTCGCCAGCGTTTCCGAGCCAAAACTAGAGCGCATAGCCGAGCTTGCGGTAAGCCTGGCAAGGGAACGCGGTACAAAAAGCATAAAGATAAACGCGCACAGGTCTGACAAGCGGCTTGGTTTCGACTCAAAAGATGTTATAGCAGCTGTTTCTAGGGCAGCGAAGTCAAGCGGAATAGAGCCGAGGCTTGATGGCTACGAAGCGCAGGTTTTTGCAAGCATAACTAGCAACGGCGCTTATTTATACACTGACAATGACAAGGAGCGCGGCGCAGCTGGCCTGCCTGTTGGCAGCGAAGGCAAATGCGTCGTTCTTATTTCAGGCGGCATAGACTCGCCGGTTGCAGCTTGGTTTGCCATGAAGCGCGGCCTTGCCCCTATTTATGTGCACGTGCATGCTTTTCAGAGCAACGGCGATGCGATGAGCGGCAAAATAGCAGATTTGCTCGGTGTGCTGGCTGCTTATTCCAATGGCTATAAAGCCTACTTTGTGCCATCGTACGCGTTTGACGCTGCAGCGGCTGCCGCACGAACTGAGCGCTATACGCTTGTTCTGCTAAAGAACTTTATGCTTAGGGTTGCACAGCGCGTTGCCTTAATGGAAGGCGCTGGCGCAATAGTTACAGGCGAAAGCCTTGGACAAGTTGCTTCGCAAAGCCTAGAAAATCTAGCTGCAGAAGCATACGGCATACGGCTCCCAATAATCAGGCCCTTGATCGGATTCGACAAAGAAGAGATAATACACATTTCGAAGCGCATACACACATACGAAGAATCAATAAGGCCATACAAAGACGTTTGCAGCATAAGCGCAAAAAATCCCAAGACAAAAAGCAGAATAGAGGAGATAAAAGAGCTGTCTTCGAAAATGAAAATTGGAGTTATTGTCAACAAGTCACTGAAGGCTGCTGCTGTGCTTGAGCAGCATTAGCTGGGCATTATTTTTTATAATGTTGCGTATATATTTGAATTATGAATCTGATCGAAGCAACTCTGATTCTGGCAATAGCAATAATTGCGATAGTTGCAATCTCGTATTTCTTACTTCACCACGTGATATTATCTACAATAACAGAATCGCAAGCAAAAGAATTGATTCTCAACGATTTGCAAAAGAGCAGCCCCGGAGCAACCATTATACTTGGAAACGTAACGCCATCTATTTACAAGGGCAGCTGGCACGTTGTGGTTTCAATTATAAAGAACTACAGCTCGCCATGCCCTAGCTATTACGTTTACGCATACGATTATCCGCGGTTTGGCTTTATACCGACGAACATCAACAACTACACGGGTTCTTGCAAGGTAAACGGCTATTCGCCAGGCAAGCCATACCTAATAACTTCTTCTCCAGTGGCAATAACTTTCGCAACAAGCAGCAACATCAGCAGCGTAGCCTCGTTCATAAATAAATACGGCTATGCTAATGTGTCGGCATATGCAGAATTTTACAACGAAACAAAGATTGAAAACGCGAGCTACACAGACGTATGGCTTGTAAACTATACTTCAAAGTACGCAAAGCAATCGGTTGAAGTGCTGCTATCGCAGCTTAACGGGACTGTGCTCAAAGTATTCAACTCCAGCGCCTAAGGAGCGTAACCTTTTCCTTGTCGCTTGCTACTTGTTTGAAGCCGCACTTCTTGAAAAACTCTGCGGCACCGGCATTGCCAATTCTTACTTCTGCAACAAAAGAGCCAATTCCTAGGCTCTTTGCCTTCGCTTCTGCATACGAAAGCAGCGCACTGCCTATCTGCTTTCTCCTGAATTCCTTTCTTACTATTATTCCCACAATGCCTGTTTCTACTTTGCCAGAACTAGTAATTGCAACTTCGCATTCGCCCAAAATTTGATTGTTCAGCCTTGCAACGATGTCAATTAGTTTGCCTGAACGCATAAGCTCCAGTTTGCGCACGAAGAGCGCGCGCAGGTCGCTTTCGTTTGGCGCTTTGATGAATGTGAATGCGGATGGCGAATCAGCGTACGCGCTCTTGACTAGGGATAAGAACTCCTGCTCGTCGCCGCTGCTTAGGTCCACGATCTGAATTTTTATTTTCACATATGAATATTAACCTTTCATTTTTATATTGTGCTTATGATTTCGAAGAGCACGGCAAAGCGCATACTGCTCGATTCTGGAGCCAAAAGGGTAAGCAATGAAGCGGCAGAGGCGCTTGCAAACCACCTGAACCGCCTGTCTTACGCAATTGCAGGCAAGGCCGTAAAGCTTGCAAAACATGCTAAGAGGAAGACAGTAGAAAAAGAAGACATAGAGCTAGCAAAAAGCTGATCGTGCCGCTCTGCAAATATAACGTATGGTGATAGTGTGCCAAACCGGCTTCGCAAAGCGTTGATTTACGCTTATGCCGCGTTTTTGCTGTTTGTTTCAACTGCCTCAGCAGCTTCTCCAAACGTTACTTCAATAGTAACCCAAAGCTATACGCCGCCAAGATATCTGTCTGCAATAATTGGCATAGTGCTGATAATCATAGTAGTTTATGTCGGCTTCAAGTTTCTGAAGAGCATAGTGAAATCAATATTGTTGCTGCTGCTCCTTTTCATACTTGCCTCTGTGGCATACAGCTTCCTAACAACAGGCACGCTTACTCTATCAGGAGCAGCTGGGCTTATAGCAAGCATAGCTGGCTTCATAAAGGACATAGTTGGCGTTTCTCATACAGTTGCAAATGCGATAAACAGCACAAGCAAAGCGGTTAACTCCATAAGCAACGTTTCAAAGGTTTAGTATTGAATTAGGTGCGCGTGCGCACGCAGCAAGGAAAGGATAGTTATAAATAAAGCAATATGGTTATAAGCTAAGTGGCGTGCGGGCGGCTTACGGTCTTCGTGACTGTGGAAGCTCTCCCCATGCAGAGCATGCATGGCCTAATAGCCTAATTCGGAACAGAAACGGAGCATTTCGCGGCACGCGCTATGACGCTACGAGCGCCGCGGTATGCATGAAACGTGCCGATGCGCATGCAATGAGCATGCAATGCCAAAGGGCAGCTCAGTCGAATGCCGCCTAGAACAGAAGGGAGGCTACGGCACGCCACACCACACAGGTGCTTCAAATGGAAGAAATGCCGCAGGGCTTGAAAGAGCAGATGCAGAAGCAAGGCTACCATTTCGTAGGCAGACATTCTGCTGTGAAGACATGCGAGTACACGAAAAAGGGCATAAAGGGCGGCACGTTGTGCTACAAGAACAGGTTTTACGGCATAAGGAGCTGGCAGTGCATACAGGCAACTCCGGCCGTTGGCTGCGACATCTCATGCAGGTTCTGCTGGCGCATAATACCCGATGAAGAAGGCTACAAATGGAACGAGCTTAACACGGGCGCGTGGGAAGATCCGGCAGAGCTCGTAGACAAAATGGTAGATGAGCAGAAGAAGCTTGTCAGCGGCTTCAAGGCCGTTGCAGACAATCCCCTTAGGAAGAGGCGCTACGAAGAAGCAAACAGGCCGAGGCATGTGGCTCTGAGCCTTACCGGAGAACCCATGTTTTACCCCAAAATGAGCGAACTGCTCAGCGAATTTCACAAGCGCGGCATAAGCACGTTTCTTGTGCACAATGGTACTTTGCCAGAGGCAATAGAGAAGCTCACGGTAATGCCTACGCAGTTCTACATATCTGTGCAGGCGCCAGACAAAGAAACATATGAAAAGGTAACAAGGCCAAAGATACCAAATGCGTGGGAGCGGTTCCTTAGGAGCCTTAGGCTTATGCGCAACATGAAAACAAGAACGGTGCTAAGGCTCACGCTCGTAAAGGGGCTCAATATGCACAACCCAGAAGGCTACGCTGAGCTAGTAAAGATTGCAATGCCAAACTATGTAGAGGTGAAGGGCTTCTCGTTTGTAGGCGGAGCAAGGTCAGAAGCCAGGGAGCTGCATTACGAAGACATGCCAACGCATGGCGAAATAGCGCAGTTTGCAGAGGCAATTGCAAAGCCAACAGGCTACATAGTAACAGTAGACCACAGGGAAAGCCGTGTTGTGTTGCTCTGCAGGGACGAGGAATCAAGGAAAAGCAGGTTCATAGACTTTGACAAGATAGCAGACGCTGCCAAGCAAGCTTTAGTGCAAAGTTCAGAGCAGGGTTCGCAAGCATGAATTCTAGGCGCGCGCATGATACCGGATAACGTGCACATGGACTCGAGGCTTGTGATTTACTATATGGGTGCAGCCTTCGTATACCTTGCCATTGGCACTTTACTCTTTGCAGTAATTGTATCTGGTGCGGTTAAGTCCGATGTTGATTCTGTTTTCGTGCTCTGGTTCTTCGGATTCGTGGTCATGATGGTATTCGGCCTTAGCTACATGTTCGCTCCGGGCTTTTCGCATGCAAGGTACGCAGACTATAGAATAGTTGCTTCTGAATTTGCAGTGCTTAATGCCGGCATAATCGTGTTCTTCTCTGGTGGCGCCTTGGGCATAAATAGCATAGAAACTGCAGGCGCAACGCTCATGCTTTTTGGCGTGCTTGTGCACGCATACAACATGCTTTACATGCTTAGTGGAAAAGGCGCCATAGGCAAGCTGCAGCAGGCATGAATTCCAGGCGCGCACGTTGCCTGCTGGCTTATGGCTCGCGCCATCTGCTCTTCTTGGCTGCTATCGCTACAAGCGCCAGCGATATCGCAACAAGCACTGCTAGGTTTATTGCAAGCTCTGCTGGGGTGAGGCGCACATAGCCTATTACGCTTTGCACAACTTCTGCAGCATATGTTGTAGGCGAAATATAGGCAAGGTAGCGCCATGGAAGCGGTATGTATGTTATTGGATAATAGACCGGCGCTATTGTGCTGAAGAGCGTTGAGATTATGCCCGAAAAGGCCCAGCTCTGGAGTATGTCGGCTGCAAACGTTGAGAGCATAAAGCCCAAAGATATTGAAAACGCGAATACAAGCGCCAGCGAAGCTACTGAGAGCATTGCGCCCGCAACCCCTATTTTCACAAAGAAAGCGGCGAGCACAAGCACGGTCACAAGCGCAGGCACAGCGTAGACAAGCTCCGAAAGCGCCATGCCTGATATGTATACCAACGAAGACGTCTGCGAGCTTACTATCATGTCCTGAAACTTAAAATCATTCTTTAGGTGCGACAGATCTGCCTGCAGGGCCACTCCACTTGACATCATGGTGTTTATTAAGGCACCCATTATGCCAACTGAGATTAATGTACCGTGGCTCACAAGCGTTATTATGACAAGTATAGAGAGTGGCGCAAGTAGCGTGTTTACAAGCATCACAGGATAGTTTCTCATCGCATAGATTGAATTCAACAGCACAGAAGCATAAAGCTGAGACGCTTTTCCGCGCATAGCATCACTTACCATTCTTCAGAGCCAGAATCTTCTCCATAGTTTATCGGGCTGCGCACAAGGTAATAAAACATGTCCTCAAGTGATATGGGGTTCATAGAGAATCCGGCGCCTCCTTTTGCCAACAAATTCGATATTCTCAAGGCTTCTTCCTTGTTTGCAAGTATCTGCGACGCTCCGTCTATTCCCTGCTTGACCACGCCCATGCCAGGCTTAGGCTTTACTGCGCCGCTGAGAGACCCTTTTTGCACGCGTATGCTGTATTGGTACTTGAATCTATTCCTAAGCTCTTCAACAGTGCCTATTGCAAGCAGCTTGCCGTTGTCAACTATGCCTATCCTATCAGCAAGCTCCTCTGCCTCTTCGAGGTAGTGCGTGGTAAGGAATATGAAATGCGTCTCCTTGAGGCGCTTAAGCGCCCTCCACATCTCCTGCCTTGATATTGGGTCAAGCCCTGTTGTAGGCTCATCTACAAATAGAATGCGCGCCCCTGACGCCACTATTGTAGCAACAAGCATCTTCCTTTTCGTGCCGCCCGAGAGCTTGTCGCTGCGCACAT
>JAVZPT010000018.1:0-9061 GCA_038881455.1 Candidatus Micrarchaeaceae archaeon
CAGGCTGCTGCACAGGCTTGACTTCCCGAATGCCCTTCGGTAGCTCTTGCTTATTCCTCTTTTGAGTATGTTCGTTTGTTCTTTGATGCGTTTATGCCCGTGCATTCCTTGTTTCCGCATTTTGCAGCTAGCTCTCAGCCCTATCTGAAGGATAGGGCTTCCCGCTCACTTTTATAAAAGGTTGAAAAGCGAACAAACCATAGTTTAAGGAAACTCTGCCAAATATTATGCTAAATATTAATATTTTGCTTGTGTAATAAGTTGATAGTGGTAGCTTGATAAAGACTGTAGCTAATTTTGAAATAAAGTATATGCAGGTTTTAAGCGAAGACGGTAGCGTCGACAAGTCGCTTCTTCCGAATGACCTTAACGCAGATACGATAGTAAGCATGTACAAGTACATGAACCTCGCGCGCGCTCTTGATGCAAAAACGTTGAGCCTGCAGAGGCAAGGCCGGGCAGTAACATACGCCCCGTTGTTGGGTGAGGAAGCAACGCAGGTTGGCAGCGCAATGGCTATGAGGAAGAACGATATTTTTGTCCCGAGCTTCAGGCAACATGCAGTATATTTGATTAGGGGCTTGCCTATAGAGCTTTATTTTCTTTATTGGAGGGGATTTGAGGAAGGCAATGCAATACCAAAAGGCGTAAACGGCCTGCCGTATATCGTTCCTGTTGCATCTCAGGTGCCGCATGCCGTTGGCGTTGCCTTTGCGCAAAAATACAACAATACAGGCAGCGCTGTGCTCGCTTACGTCGGAGATGGCGGCACTTCAGAAGGCGACTTCTATGAGGCGCTGAACTTTGCAGGCGTATTGGCGCTACCTTTTGTAATGCTTATAGAAAACAACCAATGGGCTATTTCTGTTCCTAGGAAGAAGCAGACTGCAGCGCAGACGCTAGCGCAGAAAGGCATAGCCGCAGGCATAAACGCCATACAAGTAGACGGCAACGACGTTTTTGCCGTTTACAAGGCAACGAAAGATGCGATTGAAGCAGCGCATGAAAGGCCAACAGTAATAGAGTGCATAACGTACAGGATGAGCATGCACACAACCGCAGACGACCCAAGCAAATACAGGCCTGACGCAGAGGTTGAAGAGTGGCGCAAGAGAGACCCTATAGACAGGCTTAGAAAATACATGTACGCAAACGGGCTTTGGGACGACTCCAAGGAAAGCGCAATGAAAGACGAACAGTCTAAGGCAATAGACGCCGCGGTAGAAAAGGCAGAGCAATTTAAGCCTGACCCAAGGAGCATGTTTGAAAATGTGTATAGCTTTATGCCCTACACGCTAAAGGAAGAATACGACGAAAGCGTGGGAGCAAACTTCTGGCAATAGCAGGTGGCAAAATGCAAATGAACATGGTAAATGCAATCAACAATGCATTAGGGCAGATAATGGAAGAGAACAAGAATGTCGTGCTGCTTGGCGAGGACATAGGCACAGATGGCGGAGTGTTCAGGGCTACAGATGGCCTTCTGGAAAAGTTTGGCGAGAATAGGGTAATAGACACGCCGCTTGCAGAATCTGCAATAATAGGCACATCTGTTGGCATGGCAATCGCAGGGCTGCATCCAATACCAGAGATACAATTTGCTGGCTTTATGTACGAAAGCTTCGCGCAGTTGGTTAACCACGCAGCGCGGTACAGAAGCAGGACTAGGTCTGCATTTTCAGTGCCGATGACAGTAAGGGTGCCTGTCAGCGGAGGCGTGAGAACTCTTGAGCACCACTCTGAAAGCCCAGAAGCGCTGTATTCGCATATAGGCGGCCTTGTAGTTTTGGAGCCTTCAAATCCATATGACGCAAAAGGGCTGCTAATAAAGGCTGCTCGCATGAAAGACCCCGTGCTTTTCCTTGAGCCAACAAAGCTTTACAGGCTTTTCAAGCAAGACGTTCCTGAAGAAATGTATGAGGTTGAGATAGGCAAGGCAAGCATTTTAAAAGAGGGCACCGACTTGACAATAGTCACGTATGGAACGATGGTTAAGGTAGTTGAAGACGCTGTTGCCAAAAAGGGCGTTTCTGCTGAGATAATAGATTTGAGAACGATAAACCCGCTCGACGAAGAAACAATAATAAGCAGCGCAAAGAAGACTGGCAAGGTGCTGATAGTGCATGAGGCCGCGCTGAGCTTTGGCGTTGGCGCAGAGATAGCGGCAAGAGTGGCAGAAAAGGCGATATACGACCTAGACGCACCAGTATTAAGGGTAGCCTCTGATAGCTTTCCATACCCATTCCCTGGCTACGAACAATATTACATACCCAACGAAGCGAAGGTAAGCAATGCAATAGACAAGATAATGTCGGAGTGATTTATTGAAAGAATTGAAGTTTGTAGATGTTGGCGAAGGCATAACAGAAGGGCACTTGCAAAAATGGCTCGTAAAAGACGGGGATGACGTTAAGGAAGACCAAGCAATAGCGATGATAGAAACAGACAAAGCAGTGGTGAGCTTGCCATCGCCGATAAGTGGAAAGGTAAAGATAGTAGCTAAAGAGAACACAGACGTGCACATAGGAGATACGCTTGCGCTCATAGGCGAAGAAAGCGAACTTAAAAATGCGGTTCCTTCTACTGGCGCGTCTGCTGCCTCTGCTCAGCGGCAAACGCATCAGGCTCCATCAAGCGCTGCCGCAGAAGTGCCTAAGGCAAAGTCAGAAGCGCAGGCAGCGCAGGCACAAGCTCAAAAGGCAGAAATATTAGCCACGCCATCAGTAAGGAAGCTTGCAGAGCAGCTTAACGTGGACCTTTCATTAGTAGCAGGCACCGGGCCGCACGGAAGAATCCTTGAGAATGACGTAAGGAACTTCGCAGGCAAATTGCAGGCAAAGGCAGCTATTCCAAAATTCTCCGAAGCCCTCGAGGACCAGCACAAAGAAGAGATAGAGCGAGTGCCGCTATCGCAAACAAGAAAGGCGATAGCGAGGAACATGGAGCTGTCATGGACAATACCCAGGGCAACTCACATGGACCTGGTTGACGCTACTGCGCTGTATGATGTGCTAACCAAGGAGAAGCCAAAGGCGCAAGAGGATTTTGGCGTTAAGCTCACATATACGCCTTTCATAGTAAAGGCTGCAATAGAGGCGCTCAAGGAAAACCCAAATTTCAACGCAAGCTACGACCACGAAAAGCTTGAGATTATTGTAAAGAAATATTTCAACATAGGCCTTGCGGCAGAAGCGCCTGATGGACTTAAAGTGATAGTAATCAAGAACGCAGACAAGAAAAGCATAATAGAGTTGGCAACAGAGATTGAAGCGCTTGCAAAGAAAGTCAGGGACCAGACGATAACGCTCGACGAGATGCGCGACAGCAGCTTCACAATAACCAATATAGGCAGCCTAGGCGGCGGTTTTCTTTCTGTGCCAATGATAAATTATCCTGACGTTGCAATACTTGGCATACACGCTGTGCGCGACTTCCCTGTTGTAGAAAACGGCATGGTCAAGATAGGCAAGATACTGCCTTTCTCGCTGGTGTTCGACCACAGGGTCGTAGACGGCGCAGAGGCAGTAAAGTTTGGCAACGCGCTCAAAAAGTACTTGGAAGACCCAGATTTTCTTGAGATGCTTGGTTAGCTCGCAATGTGGCGTTTTTATGGTAATGGGCTCTATACCTGAGGAAGTTGACCTTGCAGTAATAGGCGCAGGCGTAGGCGGCTACGTAGCAGCGATAAGGGCTGCCGAGCTTGGCATGAACGTAGCGCTTGTTGAGAAGGAGAAGCTTGGCGGCCACTGCCTCAACTACGCATGCATACCTTCTAAGACTCTTATAAACATAGCAGACACGCTTTATACTGCAACACACTCGCAGGAATTCGGGATAAACGTAGATAAGGCAAGCCTTGACGCAAAGAAAATGTATTCGTGGCGCATGTCTGTATCGAAGAAGCTTGAAGACGGCGTAGCTACTTTGTGCAGGCTGAACGGCGTAGAAGTCATAAAGGCAGAAGCTACGTTTGTGTCATCAAACGCGCTTCAGCTTACAAACGGCACAACGCTGCAGTTCAAGCACGCAGTAATAGCCACGGGGTCTGAGCCCGTTGTTCTGCCTGGCTTTGAATTTGGCAACAACATAATAGACTACAAGAAGGCGCTAATGCTCGATTACGTTCCTGAGAGCATGGCGATAATAGGCGCAGGCTACGTAGCGGTAGAGATAGGCACGCTCTACGCCAAGCTAGGCACCAAGGTTTCGATAATAGCAAGGTCTGACGTGCTTTCAAAGCTCGACAAAGATGCAGTGGCATTGGTAAAGAATAGAATGCAGAGCTTAGGCGTGAGCATACACACAGGCTCAATGCCCTCTTCCTTTGACGGAAAGGCGCTAAAGCTTAGCGACGGCAGCACAGCAGACGCGCAGCTGCTTGTAGTCGCTATTGGCTTGGCGCCGCATACCCAGGGACTCGGCCTTGAGAACACAAAAGTGTCGATAAACGGAAGGGGCTTCGTAGAAGTAGACTCTTCGTTGAGGACCAAAGACCAAAACATCTTTGCAATAGGAGACGTTATAGGCGAGCCGATGCTTGCCCACAAGGCGATAAGGCAGGGCGTTGTGGTCTCAGAGATAATCAAGGGAGCAAGAAAAAGATACGACAATTTGGTAGTGCCTTCGGTAATATTCTCAGACCCAGAAATAGCAATAGCCGGCAGTGTTGAAGAAGCAGAAGGAATAAAGGTTACAAAGTTCCCGCTCACTGCGCTTGGCAGGAGCATTGCCCTAGACACAACAAACGGCTTCGCCAAGATAGCAGCAGATGAAAACGGCGTAGTAAAGGGCATAGAAATAGTGTCGCAGGACGCAAACGCGATGATTTCTGAAGCTGCGCTTGCCATTGAGATGGGCGCAACATTAGAAGACATCGCCTCTACAATACACCCGCACCCTACGTACAGCGAGGCCGTGCAAGAAGCGGCTGAGGCTGCGTTAGGAAGCCCTGTGCATTACTTTTACGGCAAAAGCCAGGCAGCAAGTGAATAAATGCGCTACGATCAGTTTTCCGAAAGCACTTACAGAACAAGCTATGGCAGCATTTTTTACAGGCACAACGAAGTAGACGGAGCGTGCCTTGTTTTGCTACACGGGCTTGGCGCGGATTCAAGGGTGTGGAGCCGTCTCGTTGAGTGCTTACCTGAAAGCACACACATATTCGCGCTAGACCTCCTTGGCCACGGCAATTCCGAAAAGCCAAGGGTAAACTATACTGTTGATTTGCAGGCCAATGCTTTGCGCGAGTTTATAACCGCAAACTGCAGAAATGCTACTGTTTTAGGACACTCCTACGGAGGTTGGATAGCTGCTTATTACGCGAGCAGCGGCTTAGAATGCCGGGCATTGGTACTTGAAGACGCTGCTGGATTGGAAAGCATGTTAGGCGAATTAAGGGCTTCTGGCACCTATGACAGTTACAAAGCAAAGCTGCTAAAGGAAGTGCTTCTGCAGAACAACAACGACAATTATGCAATGTCTAGCATAATAGCGAACATCGACCGAGGCGCTTTGACAACGCAAATGCTAGATTCAATAAGCAAGCCAACCCTTGTAATCTGGGGCACAGCCGACAACGTTATAAGCGCAAAGTATGCCAACGAGTTCAACAACCGAATAAGGAATTCGAAGCTCGTCTTGATACACGGCGCCGGGCATGACGCACATTACACAAACGCAAAGGAAGTTGCTGATGCTTTGCTTGAATTCCAAAATGGAATTGCAGGCCCAGAATAATTTTGGCTAAAGCTTAAATAGATTTTTTGAGAAATAAAAGCAGGTGTTATATTGTTTGATTATGAGTACTGGGGCACAAACACTTTTTCGATAGATACAAACATGGCTCTTGAAGAATACATGCTAAAGCGCTCGGAGCAGAACAAAGTTGCAACAGTAAGGTTCTGGAATGTTAAGAAGGATTCGGTAGTGCTAAGCTACAGTGAAGCGTTATACAGCAACATAAAAAGAGTCGACGGTACGTTCGACCTGACAAGGCGCATAACCGGAGGCTCCCACGTTGAGTTCGATGAGAAATGCATGGCATACACCTTCACAATACCAAGGGACAGCAGCTTCAGTCATTTTGACGAAATGAGAAAGTATTACGCTGACAAGGTGGCAGCTGCTCTTGCCGAACTTGGCATTGACGACGCATACGCTGACAATAAAGCGTCTACGATAAACGTGAGTGACAAGGTAATAGCAAGCCATGCAATCTTCTGGGGCGTCAAGAGCGCGCTCATGCATGGGCTTATACTTATAGACCACTACGATGTTGACAAGATATACGCGAGAATGAGGCTTGAAGAAAGGAAGATTGGCAGGCACGTATACAGGGAGTATGACGCACTAAGAGAGGCGCCAGTAGTCAAAGAGTTGATCAGGCGCGATGAAACATACGTAAGCGAAAGCGAGAAGCTTGCCTACTTAAAGGGCAAGATATCGCGCGCAATTCTTGCTGCGGTGACAGAAGGCAGGAGTTACTCGCAAAAGCAAGTAACAGACTCTGTAGTTAACGAAGCAATGTTGCTTGCTGAAAAGAACCATGCTGGACCGATGTGGATCAATGAAAGGAAGCCGCCGTACACTAAAAAAGAGGTTGAGGCAATACCAGATGAAGCTTCGCTTTCAGGGCCTTTGAGGCGAAACCTTGGCTACTGCCTCTACATAGCAGTAGACAACAACTCATTCAGAAAGATGGCAACGCCAGTTGCAAGTTACTAGGCTTTGCCCGATTTATAGGCTAGCGCAACAAACCGTGCAGAGCCGTAGCACTGGCACACTGAAAGGATTTCAGAAACATGCGAAATTGGCAACTTGCAGCGCTATACGCGCCTGCCCCTCCTTCCACCAGGGCGCCTTGTAGTGTCTGTAGGAATAGGCGTAACGTCCTCTATGCTTCCTATTTTAAACCCGCTCCTTGCCAACGCCCTCACAACCGCCTGTGCGCCCGGGCCAGGAGTTTTTGCTCCATGACCGCCTGGCGCGCGTATCTTTATGTTTATGTTGGTTATGCCCTTTTCTATGGCCTCTGCGGCTACCTTGTAAGCTGCTTGCATTGCTGCGTATGGCGACCCTTCTTCGCGGTCAGCATTTACTATCATGCCGCCGCTTCCAACGGCTATAGTTTCTGCGCCTGTAAGGTCTGTAAGCGTGATTATTGTGTCGTTCTTTGACGAGTAGATGTGTGCTACTCCCCAGCGAATGCCCTTTGGCTTGTACTTGCCTGCGGCTTCTGCAACTTTCTCCTCAAACGACTGCGCCTCTGCTTGTGCCTGCTTTGGCTCCTTTGCCTGTTTATTCTTTTCAGCCATCAAATCGCCTTTGTTGCGCTGCCTTCGGCGGCTTGCGCCTCTACGCCTGTTTGCTTTTGCTGAGCCTGTGTGCTCGCTCCTTTGCTTCCAGCGTTTACGTCTATGGGCTTATAATAGCCTATCGCGTTTTCTTCACTAACTTTTACAAGGTAACCAGGCACAGTAACTTTTCTTCCGTTTATAGAGATGAAGCCGTGCGTTATAAGCTGCCTTGCCTGGCTTAGCGTGCGCGCCATGCCTTTCTTTACAACAACGCTCTGGAGCCTTCTGGCAAGAAGCGATTCTACGCTTACGCTAAGAAGCTCGTCCAAAGTCGCGCTGTTGCTTACAATGCCATAACTTGCAAGCCTGCTTATTATCTGCTTGCCAGTAACTTCGCTCTGCCTTCCTGCAAGTATGTCCCTTACATTCTTCCTTATGCGCCTTAGCTCGCTCTCAGCAAGCCATTCCTCATGCATGTTCTTAAGCCCGTATTTTTGCCTTATCTCGTGCTCCTGCGCTATCCTTGCAGCGTTCCACATGCGGGAAGGCGCTTCGTACTTTTTCCTTAATCTTCTTGGGCTGCCCATCCAATCACTTTGCAGGCTCTTGCGCCGCAGCTCCCTGCGGTGCGCCCTTCTTCTCTGCCTGCGCTGCCTTCTTCAGCGCCTCTTGGACCTTCTTCTTGGTGACGCCTACCGTTTCGCCTGTCCTTCCTGTTGAGCGCGTTCGCTGGCCGCGCACTTTCTGGCCGAATTGGTGCCTATAACCGCGCCACGTCATGGCTTTTGCCTCTTTGTCGATATCTTGCCTTAGCCTTACGAGAAGGTCTGTGCCTATAAAGTTCAGGTCTTTGCCCGTATCGGTGCCTTTCCTGTGGTTGACCATGAAGCCAGGTATTCCAAAGCCAGCTGGATCTTTAAGAAGCTCCTCTAGCTTGCGCAGTTGCTCTTCGCTCAAACTGCCTATGCTTGAGCGCGCGTCTATGCCTAGCTTATCGTTCGCAACCTTAGCAATGGCATTGGCAAGGTTGTAGCCTATGCCTTTAATTTCGTCTAGGGCGCGTGGTATGCTGTAGCTTGCGTTTATGTCTTTGCCAGCAATCCTGACAATGCTTGTTACTTGCGTCTCTTGCCGACTCTGCGGCCTCTGCCTTTGCTCTCGTTCGGATTTTTCATCAGCCATTGAAACACTGAAACAGAAATTAGAACACAGCAGTTTATACTTATGCGGCACTGGTTTTTATACCTTTTCCTGGCCAAAGCTGAAAATTCTGAGCGCTGCGCGAGCGCAGCTCCATGGCTTTGCTGCAAATGAGGCGCTTCGCGCCTATGCGGATTCAGGCACTGCAATAGTTTTTATGCTTTTCTTCATTATTTAAACAGAGTGCATGCTTGACAACATGCTGGCGCATCCAAGCTTGCGTGGCAAGGGCATAGCGCATGCATCACGTCACAGTAGCAATGAGACAAACAAAAAGATTCGAAATGTTTTACAGATTCCTTACAAGAATGCGCCGCCTGGAAAGAAAAGCCAAAGCAAAGCCCAGAGCGCGATGGAATACCTCATGACCTACGGCTGGGCCATTCTCATAATAGCAGTGGTGCTCGGCGCGCTCTTCGAGCTTGGCGTTTTCAACTCAAACACCTTCGCGCCGAAGGCGCCTCCAGGAGCGTGCCAGGTCTTCAGGCCAAACGGCCCAGGCACAACTTCATTCATAAACTTAGAGGGTCTGTGCAACGGCGAGTTGCCGGAGTATGTGGGAAGCT
>JAVZPT010000019.1:0-8700 GCA_038881455.1 Candidatus Micrarchaeaceae archaeon
CAGTAATGCGCACCTCGCGCACCTGCTTGCTTGTGCCTATGCTCACAAGCCGCCTTGCTTCTAGTTCCTTGAACTCTGCGCTGCCAGCAAGGGCCTCAAGCTGCTCTCTGCTAATGCCCTTTGCTATGCGTTTCAGCAATGCTTCTGCCGAAGTTTGCTCGGTTTCCAAGCCAAGCTTCGTTGCTATGAGCATGCCATCTTTGCTCTGCGCAAGCCCCTTTGACTTTAGCCATTTTATGCCTATCTGTTCCTTTTTGCTGTTCAGCGAGCTTAGCTTTATTGGCCCTTGCTTAAGCCTCTTGAGCAGCTCGTCTTCTGGCAGTGTGGTGCTCGCGTATTCCTTGCCCTCTCCGCTTATGCTTATGCTTTTGCTGCTCTCCCTTGAAATGCTAACAGCACCTTTCTCAGCAAGCGATTCAATGGCCCAAACAACCGCGTCTTTGCTTATCTTCGCCTTCTCAATGAGCGTGGCAAGGCTTGCCTTGCCGCCATTCTCGCGCAGTATGCGCAGAATCAAGGACTCGTGCCTGTGCAACATCTAAAAACCTAGCTGGCGAAGCGCCTGTAAGTGAACAGTACCACTATGCCCGCAAAGAAAGCAATGAGCACGTATACTACAACAGCATGCTGCGGATATAGGTGCGTGAAAAAGTTCGCCACTTCCTGCTGCGGCGATTCTGTGATTACGTATGAAAGCCTAAAATTGTTTAGCGGCTCAGCGTTAAACCACATGAGCGAGCTTGCGTTTGCGTAACTGTATGGGTAGTCTGGTATAGGGTAAACTGGCATTACCAGTTTGGCGCCCTTAGGCAGAACGATCGTGAGCGTTGCGTTTTCGAAAAGGGCCTCGCCGCTTGCTGTGTGCCTAAAATTGAAGCTCGAGTCGTTGAACGTGTATTCAAACTTCCTTGGGGATATTTGCCTAATTTCAGTAACGTTGTTTGCAACATAAGTGAACGTTATGTACGCATATGCGTTTTCGCCTTGTGGCACAGCAGGGCCTGGCAGCAGCGTGAAGTTATCTATGCTAGACTTTGGATTGAATACATGCTGAACCAGAAGGTTTGTGTTGAGTACGCTCTGCCAGTTGCCAAGCGTCTGGTTTACTGCTGCACGATCCCTAACATAAGCAGGTATTGAGCTGTTGCTTATAAATACGCGCAGCGATTCTGTAACCTGGGCGCTTGTGCTGTTGCTGAGATATACAGTAGTGTTAAGCCCGGTTACGTTGAAATACGCAAAAGACAAATGGAATAAGATAAAAGCAGCAGCAAATGCAAGCATAACTTGCTTGTTAGTTATCATGTTTCTACCTATTACACGATAAACGTGCACGCGCAACGCATAAGCAGCACATAACACAATAAATACAGCAATAGAATTATTAAACTAAGCGCAAAACGCCGTTGCTTTGTTATTGCTGCAAAGCAGAAGTGCCTTGCGGCATGCTGCAAAAGCATATATACCTTTTCGTCCAAACCCAATAATCTGCCTTTGATTTTACAGCATAAAAGGCGCTCCGCTGCATATTAGCGTTTGCGCGGCGCAAAGCGACAATTTATAAGCTTAAACCCAGTAAATCTAACAAAGGCAGGCTTTATATAAAGCACATTATGCCATTATGTTAATAGTTGCCGGCGTGTTCTTATGGCGCTGCAGAAAAACGCTTTAGTTGCAATAGTCAGGGTCAGGGGCACCGTGGGCGTTAGAAAGGACATTTCGGAAACGCTGAACAGGCTCGGGCTACCTAAAACACATAATCTGTCTCTGGTGCGCGCAACCGATTCAAGCATAGGCATGATAACCAAATGCAGCAGCTACATAGCTTATGGCGAGGTTTCTAAAGAAACGCTTGGCAAACTGCTTGAGCATGAGCACGTGGAGCACAGCCAAGAAGCAATAGACGCTTTGATGAACGGCACAAAGGAACCCAGAGAGGTTCTCAGCATGCCTATAAGGCTGCACCCTCCGAGGCACGGCTACAAAGGAACAAGGAAGCCTTATGGACACGGCGGCGCCCTTGGTTATCGCGGAAACGCGATAGGCGAGCTTATAAATAGGATGCTTTGACTTTAAAATAAAGTTAAATAAAATAAAGTTAAATAAAGTTAAAACTAAGCGTAAACAGGAGATTCTGTGGTATTGCGCATAAAGAAGAGGTCAAGGAAGTACCTTGGAAGCAGGAGATGGGGCTCAGGCAATATAAAGAACAACAGGGGCGCAGGCGATAGAGGCGGCGTTGGGAAAGCAGGCAAAAAGCACAAGCTGACGCGTCTGCTTGTATATGACAGGGGCAGCCTAAAAAGCCAGAAGGGCTTCTTCAGCCACAAGAAAAGGCAGCTCATTGAAATAAACCTCAGGGAGCTTGACAAGCGCATAGGCAAACAAGGTGCAAACGCCACGATAGAGCTTGAAGGCTACAAGGTCTTAGGCAGCGGCAAGCTTACGGCGCCTGCCATAATAAAGGCAAGCGCCTTCTCTGCGCGCGCGTCACAAAAGATAGAGAGCGCCGGAGGCAAGGCGCTTGTAATGGGCAAGCAAGCCGGCGCAGGCACAGCCGAAACTTCTGGAAAGCCGCAAGACTGACTGCTTAAGCTCTGTTTAGGTGTAAATTTGCGAATTGCGTTTTACTCTGACACATACCTGCCTGCTGTTGATGGCGTAGTAACCTCGATGCTTTCGTTCAAGAAGGAGCTTGAGAACCGGGGCCACAAAGTCTTTATCTTTGCTTCTGGCACCCTGAAGAACAAGAACAAGTATGAAAGCAGCAGCGTATTCATACACACGGGCATAAAGTTCAAGCCATACCCGCAGTACAGCATGGCGATGTTCCCTTACCACTCAATACTTAAGCTGAGCAAGCTTAGAATAGACCTTATACATGCGCAAACGCCGTTTACCCTTGGCTTCAACGGCTTGTTGGCTGCAAAGCTTGGCAAATATCCGTTGGTTGGCTCCTTTCACACGCTTTTCAACAACGCTTCTCTGCAGACATATTACCCAAAGAACAAGAACATGAGGCGCTTCTACAAGAAGTACTTGTGGAAATACGTTAAGTTCTTTTACAGAAGGTGCGACGTAGTGATTGCTCCTAGCAATACAATAAAAGGCATGCTAGAAAGGCACAAAATCGGCAATGTTGTTGTCGTGCCTAACGGCATAGACACGCGCCTTTTTAACGAAAAGGCAGACCCTACGCCGGCGCTCAGGCGCTTCGGCTTAAGCAAAGGCAAGAAGCGCGTTTTATACCTGGGAAGGATAAGCAAAGAGAAGAACCTTGACACGCTCTTGCTTGCTGCGGCGAGCATTGCTAAGAAAAGGGACGACGTTGAGTTCGTTGTTGGAGGCACGGGCCCTTTGCTCAGCAAGTACATGCGCATGGCTTCGAAGCTTGGCATAAGCGCCAGCGTCAGATTCCTTGGTTTCGTAGACCAAGGGCTACTGCCTAGCCTATACGCGGCTAGCGATGTTCTATGCATGCCTTCGAAGTTCGAAACGCAAGGAATAGTGTGCCTTGAGGCCATGAGCGCCGGCAAGCCAGTGGTTGCTGCTAATACGCCTGTGCTTAAAGAGTTTATATCGAGCGGAAAAAGCGGCGAGCACTTCAGCGATAGTTACATTAGTTGCGCAAGGGTCATGGAAAGGGTTTTAAATAACGCTGGCGCATATAAAAAGGGCGCGATAAGCACTGCGCGCATGTTTTCTATTGAAAAGGTAACAGACAGACTTGAAAAGGTATACGAAGAGGCATTAGATAAGGCGATTTACTGAACGAAAGAGATGACAGCAAAGTTCAAGATAGCAGAAGCGTAAATGCAAACGGTCTTGCAAAAAAGGCGCAGGAGCAAAGCGATCCTAAAGGCGCACAGAAGCAAGGCGACTCCTCAGAGCAAAAGCAGCAGCAACAGCAGGCACCGCAGGCACAGCAGGCACCGCAGGCACAACAGGCCAGGGCAGCGCAGACAAGTCAGCAGGCCGAAGCGCTAAAGCGCGAGATAGATGCTGCTTTTGCAAGAAGGCGCGAGCTTGTATCGCAGATAAACAAGGTGCATGGCAGGCTTGCATACAAGAAAAGCGAAGCCGAGGCGCTTTCAAAGCTTGTTTCGCTCAATGAAAAATACAAGAGCATAGGCAGGCTAAAGCACATGAAGGAAGTGCTCGAATTCAAAATAGCAACAGAGGCAAGGACCCTTGAAGAGGAGAAGGCGCTGCTTAAGAGGCTTGGAGACGTAGAAGCAGAGCTCAAGGAAGCCATAGCGGCGCAGAAGCTAAGGGGCAAGTCAATGCTTGTGGAAAAGGACATAGCAGAGCTGACTAAAAGAGAAGAGGAGCTAAACGCAGCGATAGCAGAGGCAAACAAGCAGATAGATGAGCTAAAGCTAAGGCTCGGCGCTGCAACAAGGCCCAGGCGCGCCCACAGAAATGTGCGAAGGGAGCCTAACGCAGCAGCACCGCTGACTGTAAGCATGGAAGACATAGCAATAATAAAGACAAAGAAAGGCAAGCAGCAGAACAGCGATTCTGGTTCAGCAGTAGCCGCAGGCTCGGGCTCAGATTCTAACAACGGGCAGCCGGCGCAGGCAAGCAAGTAGGTGCTCCATTGAAAATAACATTTTTTGGAGCTGCGGGCGAAGTCGGCAGAAGTTGCTTCCTTGTAGAAGGCAAAGACACCAAGATATTGCTCGACTCAGGCGTGAAGCTCTCGGAGAAGCAGGTTGAGCTTCCGGTTATAAGGAAAGAAGACCTTGCAGGCGTAAAGGCAGTAGTGCTGAGCCATGCGCACCTCGACCACTGCGGTTACCTGCCACATCTGTTCGCGATGGGTTTCGAGGGCGACGTATACGGAACTAAGCCTACGCTAGAGCTAGCAAACGTCATAATAAGCGACTACCTGAAAATCTCAAAGCCAAAAGAAGTAGATGGCCACAGCACTTCAAAGATGGTAAGGCACTACCGCAATGCAGACTACTTCAAGGAATTCCGCATCGGCAGCATGGCAATAAAGCTTTACCCTGCAGGCCATATACTCGGCAGCGCAATGATAGAAGTAAAAGACACGCTCACAGGCAAGGCGCTGCTCTATACCGGCGACATGAACACGCGCAGCACAAGGCTGCTCTCGCCTGCGTATACCGAGCGGCTGCACGCAGACACGCTCATGACAGAAAGCACCTACGGCGGAGACAACGACGTATTTCCGCAGGAGAAGGCAGTGCTCGGCTCATTCATAGGCAGCATAAAGGAAACAATAAACGCAGGAAACAAGGTAATAATACCAAGCTTTGCAGTAGGCAGGGCGCAAGAAGTCCTCTTCATACTCAACGATTTCATGAGGTCTGGGGTTTTGCCGCAGGCGCCTATATACATAGATGGCATGATAGGCAAGGCAATGCGCATATACAGGCACAACGTGATATTCTGTAGGGAAGAGCTTCAGAAGCAGATACTGATGAGCGATGAAGATCCGTTCAAGAGCAGATTCTTCAGCGAGGTAAAAGGCAGACAAGCAAGGTCAAAGGTGATAGATTCTAAGGAAGCTTGCATAGTAGTTACCACAAGCGGCATGCTTAAGGGCGGGCCTGTAATAAAGTATCTTGAGAAGCTCGCAAGAAACGAGAACGACAAGCTAATACTTGTTGGCTACCAGGCTGTGGGAACGCCAGGCAGGGCGCTTATAGAAGGCAACAGCACAATAGAGCTTGGCGGCAGAAAGCTGGAAATAAAGATGAAGGTAGAAAGGTACAAGCTTTCTGCGCACGCCGACAGGCCTTCGCTGGTGAAGTTTATGGGCAAGGTCTCTGGCTTGAAAAATGTGCTGATAGTGCACGGCGAGCCAGGCAAGATGGAAGAGCTTGCAACGGCCCTGAAAAGCAAATACTCGACGCACACGCCTGCTTTGGGCTCTTCAGTAGATGTGTGACGCATTCTGGTGTGCGCCAAAGCAAGCGCAGGTTCTGGCTCAGCTGGTAAAGCCGGTGTTTTATCATATCGCCTTGCAAGGTGCCCATGCGCAAGCATGGCGAGGAATTGAGCCAAGTGTAAATGTCTTGTTTGGATACTGATGCAGTATAGGTTGCCTGACCAGCGTAAAATCCCGAGTTGCGATTGTTGGTCGTTTCTATGAAAGCCCAGTACGTTAGGTATGGGTAGTTTACGCTAGCTAGCTAGCTCCGGCGTGGCGAAACGGCTCAGCTGCGGCAAGCATACAACTTGCTTTATCAAGCCATCAGGCCTTAGGATTCGTTGAATGCGACCGCCGGGATTTGAACCCGGGTCTTTGGCTTGGAAGGCCAAGGTCCTACCAGGCTAGACTACGATCGCACATTAGTACCAATATTTGCAGGCTACCCTTTTATTGTTTGTCATACAAAGCCGGTTGCTGAGCTCAAAGCTCATTCGCCTTTGCGTTCCTCGCCAGCGCCTGACTTTCTGCTCCTTTCTATGCGCTCCATCATCTTTGACCAAAGGCTTGTGTTTTTAAGGAAAAGCCTGAGCGCCTTGCCTGCCAGTGGCGGCACAGAGAAGCCTTCTAGATTTCTTAGAGTGCCAAGGTCGGCTTCAGAAATTTTGAGCGAGACAGCTTTGATGTTTTCAGCCATGTGCTCTTTGTTAGAAGCCTTAGGTATGGGTATTACGTTGCCGCTGTTTGTAAGGTATGCCAGTGCGACCTGCGCCGGAGTAGCGCCGTAGCGCCTGCCTATGTCTTCAAGGACACTTACAAGCCTGCTGTTTTTCAGCATTGCGCCCCTAGCAAGTGGGCTATAAGCTATTAGCGTTATCGACTCTTTGTTGCAGAACTGGAGCAAGCCTTGCTCTGCCTCCCTCACCACAAGGCTGTACTCTACTTGGTCAGATACGATCTCTGCATGGCTCAGCGCAGCCTGCGCTTCTGAAAGTTCTTCTATTGAGAAATTGCTAACTCCTATGTGCCTTATTTTCCCTTCGTCGTAGAGCTTCTCCATCGCCTTCATTGTTTCAGAAATAGGCACGCTGTTGTTTGGCCAGTGCAGCTGGTAAAGGTCTATCGTTTTTAGATTAAGGCGCCTTAGGCTTGCTTCGCAAGCCTTTATCAAATCATCATAATGGAAATGGTGAGGCGATACCTTTGTTGCGACAAAAACATCGCCATATGCCTCTACGGCCTTGCCAACAAGTTCTTCGTTGCCATACATCTCTGCAGTATCTACGAAGTTTATCCCGTTCTCAAAGGCATATTGCATTGCTTCTGTTGCCTGCTTCGAATCATTAGGTATCTTCCAAGTGCCAATGCCTATCGCAGAAATCTTTTCCTTTGTCTTGCCAAGCGCTTTATAGAACATAAAAACACAGGTGTTGCGCGCATCGCGATCGCGGCAAACGCAGGCATTATTTGCGACCGCCGGGATTTGAACCCGGGTTACTGCCTTGGCAAGGCAATGTCCTACCAGGCTAGACTACGATCGCCTGCTTGACTTTACCTTGCAATTAATAAAAAGGTTGCTGAAGCTTTGCAGCATGCAGCACAGCAACGGCGCCCGCGTTAGTCCTCAGACAGCTTCTTCCTTTCAAGCTCTTCTATGAAGTCGTCCTTTGGATACATTGCTGCATTGCTGTCTGCGCCAGGCTTGCCCAGCAACAGGGACTTTATGAAGCCAACGCTTTCGAGTACATGGCTTGCTGCGTTGCGGCTCATGGCAGAATTGGGCGCTGCGCCAGAAACGGACTTGCCGGCAGGCGCTGCCGCATCTGCTGCGTTGTTGGCCTGCGCTTGCATATCGGCCTGCTCATTCCTCCTGCGCACTACCTCGTTTATTTCGATTGCGCGCTGCGCGGTTGCGGCTTCGCCGTCTTTCCTCGATTCGAGCGCATAAGCGGCTTCGACCTCTGGCCCTTCGGCCTTGCGGGCCTCTGCAGTATATGCATGGCCTTCTTCAAATGCGCCATCAGCTCCGGAGCCTGCTGCCTCGTGATTATGCCATGCGCGCGTTTCATATGCAGAATAGCCAAAACCAGAAGGCAGATACATGCCAGGCACTATGCTGCGCTGTCCGGCAGCGCTAGTGAAGAAGATGTTTATCACCGGAGCGGAATGCCTTATTACTGTCTCGTGCTGTTCTACGGTTCTGCCACGGCTCTTGACTATGTTCTCGCTCAGTGTAGCCGCAAGAGCCTTTGCCATCGACTTTCTTAGACCCCTGATCTCAGTTTCGTCTTCCTCTGCGTCTGCTATTGCATGCTCGCCGGGCTTTACAGCGCCGAGCAGCCTGAGCTTTATTGAGGAGAACAAGAAACCGTGCACAACCCTGAAGCTTACTATGCTCTCATAAGGTATGAAGTGCGTGTCGGTCCTTATGCCAAACGCATCCCTCTTGAATATTATCAGCTTCTTGTTTGTAGACAAGGCAATAGACGGGGCTATGAGCTTGCTGAGCCTGTGCTGCTTGCCTACTGCTACTACTTCTTCTCCGGCCGCTACAACCCTAGACAGTATTTCCTTTTCCCTTTCAGTGAAGTTTTTCGTCATTCAATTCACCGTTCATCATTTTGTTTTCATCGCAATGCATCAGCAAAATGAGCATTGGACCATATTTAAGATTATGTATTTAATTTGACAATATGCTTTTACCTTAAAGGTTAAAATTAATTTTGTACAACCAATTTTATATAAATAAATATATTTATACTTATGTATAAGCTGCTTGCTTACTTAGTTCCTTTGAC
>JAVZPT010000020.1:0-8650 GCA_038881455.1 Candidatus Micrarchaeaceae archaeon
CTAGAGGGAGGCCTTGCGTTGTCTCCACAGGCTTGACTTCCTGAATGCCCTTCGGTAGCTCTTGCTTATTCATCTTTTGAGTATGTTCTTTGATGCTGCTCACTTTTATTAATTGACTGCCGTGCCTTTACGGCGTGACTAATGCAACGCCCACAACCTTGGAGCTTGCGCTTCAGCTGCAATGCTTGCGTTGTACGAATGCATTATGCATTTCAGAGTGTGTACAAGGCAAGCAGAGGCATTATCTTATACGAGCTTACCATTACGCAAGCTAGCCATTTCAGCAACACCCTGAAAACTGAAAACTGTGAATGCATTTGCTCACCTTCTTTTCCTTGCCAAGTCATGGGCTTAGGCTCGTGCGGTTAACGCTAGCAGCGCGTTTTAGCTGTTTCCATGCCGCTGGCTTCGCGCTCGCAAAGCTAATAAAAACAAGCAAAGCAATACTTACTTTATGCTTAGAAGCATAGAGCTGCGCAACTGGAAGACGCACAGAGACACAAAGCTTGAATTTTCTAGAGGCACGAACATACTCATAGGCAGCATGGGCGCCGGAAAAAGCTCAGTGTTGGATGCGATTGCGTACGCGCTCTTTGGCAAATACCCTGCGCTTCAGCACAGGCGCATAAGCATAACAAACATAATAACCAATAGGCCTGAGCAGATGCGCGAAGCAAGCGTAAGGCTTGCTTTTGACGCTGAAGGAAATTCCTATGAAGTAACAAGAAGCATATCGCTTGACGGCACCACAAAAGCGACGTTGAGCAAGAACGGCGCATATGTGCAGTCGCAGCCTCAGCGCGTAACCGAAGAGATAGAAAAAGTACTTAAAGTAGACTACGACTTGTTTGCGCGCGCGGTATACTCGGAGCAGAACGGCCTTACTTACTTCCTCGAGCTTTCGCCAAAGGACAGGAAAAAGGAGCTTGACGAGCTGCTTGGCTTGAACCTGTTCGCAAACGCGTTTGAAAACACCACTGCGCTTGCCAATAAGATAAAAGACATGGCTGAAAGCGAGGGCATGGCTGCAAAGGGCTTTGACCTAGAAAGGCATAAGCAGCAGCTTGACACGCTTAAGCAAAGCCTTGAAAGGCTTGCAAAGGAAAAAGAGCATAATGAAGAAGAGCTGAGCAAGGCAAAGGCAGGTTTTGAAAGCACAGGCAAAGAGCTAGAAGAAGCAAAAGCCCTGCTTGCAAAGAAGAATGCTCTTTCAAAAGAGCTTGCAGAGCAGGCAAGCAAGGCCGCTATGCTGCAAAAAGAGATAGAAAAAATAAAGGAGCAGGTGAAAGAGAGCAAGGAAGAACTGGGCAAAAATATAGAGCGGCAAAAGGCTATTGTTGAAAGGCTTGATAAAGAGCATGATGCAGAAGTGCGCATGGAGAAGGCCCTGATAAGCGAGCTTGCTGCGGCGAAAGCAGAGTTAAGGCAGCTTGAAAAAGAGTCTAAGGAGCAGGAAAGCATAAGCGCGGAGCTAGCGCAGAAAGGCTCGAGCAAGTCAGTTGCAGAGCTGGCTGAGAAGAAAAAGAAAGAGCTCGATGGGCTTATGTCAAAGAAGGCTTCGCTTAACGCTGCAAAGAGCGACAACGAGAAATGGCTAGTCGAACTTGAAAGCCACGTTGCAAAGTGCCCAGTCTGCGAACGAGAGCTCACCGAAGACATGATAAAGATGCTTTTGAAAAGCAAGAGTGAGGCAATAGAAAGCGCAAGAGCAGAAATTGAAAAATTGTCAAAGCAGGAGCAGGCATTGCAGAAAGAGGTAAAAGAGCTTGAGAAGCGCGCAAACGAGCTTGCAGTTCTAGAAAGCCGCGCTATGGAGCTAGCCCATGCAAATGAAAAGCGCAAGAGCGCTGCCGAGCAAGCAAAGGAGCTTGAAACAAGAGCCAAGGCTGCGTCTGAGGGCGCAGAAGCAAAGGGAAGGGAGCTTGCAGCTGCGAAGGAAGCGCTTGCGAAGCTTGAGCAGTCAGCGGCCGAGCTGTCAAGGAAAGAGCGCTACGAAACAGAACTTTCTGCTGTGACGAAAGAGTCAAGCGCTAAACAGCGCGAGCTTGATCACATAAAGATTGACGAAACGCAAGCGGAAGCAGTCCAAAAAAGGCATATGGAAGCAAGCTCTGCGCTAAGCGCTGCAAAGGCAAGCCTTGAGTCTTACGAAAAGCTTATTTCAGAAACTGAAAAGCAGATAAAGGACAAGAAGGAGCAAATAGAGCAGATAAACAGGCTTTATGCAAATATTGAGAAGAAGAAAAAGGTAGTTAACGAGCTTCTTAAGTACAAGAATGCAATCGCAGCTACGCAAGCTGAGCTACGCGCAAGCCTTGTCGACTACATAAACAGGACCATGCAGGCGGTGTGGCCTGAGCTTTACCCTTATTCTGATTACACAAGCATAAAGCTTGAGCCTGCCGAAGATGACTACGTGCTCATGCTGAGAACAAACAGGCAGGGAAGCGAATGGGAAGCAGTAGAGGCGATAGCAAGCGGAGGCGAAAGAAGCACTGCGTGCCTTGCGCTCCGCGTCGCGTTTGCGCTTGTCCTTGTGCCTAATCTAAAATGGCTAATACTTGATGAGCCCACGCACAACATAGACAGGCAAGGCATAGAGAAGTTCGTAAAGGCAGTAAGCGAGGCCCTGCCAAAGTACATAGAACAGATATTCATAATAACGCACGACGAGCTGCTCAAGCAGGCGCGCGACGCAAAGATATACATGCTTGCAAGGGACAAGTCAGCCAGCACAGGCACAGCTGCAGAGCGCCTGTAGCATAGTGAAATAAGTTAGCGAATGCCCGGCTTTTGCGGGCTTGGCTTATGCCACATACGCAACGCCGGTGCTTCTCGCTTCGGCTGCAATGCTTGCGCCAAAATGCAAGCTAGCGAACATTGCAAAAACAAAAACCCGTGGCCTAAACAAGCTCTTAAAGAACCTTTTGCTTGCATATACTACACTGTGGAGCTAAAGCAGGCAATCGTGGTTAGAAGCGACCTCAAAATGGGCAAGGGCAAGCTCGTTGCGCAGGCCAGCCACGCCTCGCTCATGGGCTATTTTGAAGCGGCAAAGCGCGACAAGAAAGTTGCGAAGGAATGGCTTAATACAGGGGAGAAAAAGATAGTGCTTAAAGTGTCAAGCAAAGAAGAGCTTGTGTCTCTAAACTCGCTGTGCTCAAAAGCGCACGTTCCGTGCGCCCTCGTAATAGACTCGGGCCTTACGCAACTAGAGCCTGGCACTCCTACCGCACTGGGTATAGGCCCATGGAAAAGCGAGGAAATAGACAAAATTACAGGAACGCTGAAGCTGCTTTGAGTTACTTGCTAATGCGGCTATGCAAAACAGCTATGCAAAAAGCTACACGTAAACAAGCCAATCAACAAATTCTTCTAGCTCGCCGTGCACTGCTTGCATGTACTTGTCTGACACCGCCTTGGTTATTGGCCCTGGTTTGCCGCTGCCTACTTTTTGCTTGTTTATTTCAGTAATTGGCACTATGCCTGCAGCGGTGCCTGAAAAGAACGCCTCGTCGCAGGTCTCAAGCTCTTCCCTGTGCACATTCCTTTCTTCGACTTCTATTCCCATACTCTCAGCAAGCTTAATCACGCTGTCGCGCGTTATACCAAGAAGTATGTCTGCGCTCTTGCCTGGGGTCACTAGCTTGTTGTTCTCTACTAAGAACACGTTCTCGCCAGGACCCTCTGCTACGTAGCCATCATAAGTAAGCATAATGGCCTCGTCAGCCCCTGCTCTTTTTGCTTCTATTGAAGCTATGAGCGAATTCAAGTAGTTGCCACTGCCCTTTGCCTCTGGCGGCATGACATTTGAGTTTATGCGCCTCCACGATGATACTGCGCATGTGATGCTCTGCTTGCTAAAATAGCTTGGCATCTCAACGGTTGCAATAATAACGCTGACATTGGCGGGGCTGCTTACTCCTATGTTCGTGCTTGAATAGTATGCAAATGGCCTTATGTAGCATTCTTCGTGCTTGTTCTTGGCTACAGTGCTTATTATTGCCTCTTTAAGCTCTTTATGCTCAAGCCCCAGCGGCATAGAGTAAATCTTAGCGCTGTTGAAGAAGCGCTTTACATGATCGTCGAGCCTGAATATTGCTACCCCGTTCTTTGCTTTGTATGCGCGTATGCCTTCAAAGATGCCGCTGCCATATTGCAGCGAATGCGAGAGCACGCTGGCCTTCGCATTTGCAAAGTTAACAAACTTTCCATCGACCCAAACGTATTTTACAGACATAGCATACCAATCAAAATAAACTAATAAAAGCGTTAGCATGAAGAGCCCCTCTTCGGGGCTCTTGCCCACCCGCGTGCCCACTCGCCTATGCCTGCACTAAGGGCCTTATTGCAGCGCGATTGTGACTCTGCCTGAAGAGCTCTCTGCCCAGTTCTGTTAATGCGAGCGCTTTTGACTCGTCGCCCTTCTCTGAAAAGGTAAGGTAGCCTAGCTCCTTAAGCCGCTTAAGTCTGTACCATACGCTGCTCTTACTCTCGCCGTAGCGCGCACAATAGTACTCAACGAAGCTTGTTGCTGTTCCTATATCATCAAACCCTATCTCCATGATGAGTGAAGCCCACTCTGGCTTCGGCAAATCTTTAAGATTAGCATTGTTTCTACGTAGAGCCTGCATAAGGAAACACCCAAAAAGAAGAATTTGCGCCCTTATACAGGCAGCCTAATGGCGGGTGTGCAGTTCAAATACCTGGCTATAACTGCCTTTTTTGACATGTGCTTAAAGCTCCATGATTCTTGCATTCTCTCCATACTGCACACACACGTTGTGAACGCTATCTTTAATCATTTTACAGAGATGCTTTATAAATGTTTTGTCCAAACAGGCTTGTGTTGTTTTGTAGGCCTGGCTGCGCAGAACTGCAAGCACGCTCTGTTTGCTTCTATCGGCATGGCACGCGCTAAAGGTTAACTATTTAAAGATTGCGGTTACTGCGGCGCCTATTTAAACGTTAAATGTGCAATATGCTAGTGGTTGCATGAAGAAGTTTGCATGCAAAGACATAGGAATGAGCTGCGGCTTCGAGGCCAGGGACAACGACAAGAACAAGCTCATCGCCAAGATACGCGACCATGCCAAGAAGGCCCATGGCATGGAAAGGATAGACGAAGCAACAATGTCTAAAATCGAAGCGGCGATAAAGGAAGAGTAGCGCGCTGCTGCTGTTTTTTGTTCTTTTTATTCTTTTTATTCTTTTTCGGTTACCTATTCATTCCTATTCATAAAATGCTAGCATGCTTTCGTTCCCGCACTGTTTTTATATTATTTGTACTTATTCTCAGTACTAGATGTTTACATGATTCCGCAATATGTTCCTATAATAGCAATGATAGCAATAGCGTTCCTTTACGCGATGTTTGACGTTTTCAACAAGAGGGAGGTGCCGGACCTGTTCGTATATGCGGCGCTGGCAATAGGCGTGCTTTTCACGCTTACTTATGAAGCACAGGTACTAGAAGAAAGCCTGCTTATAGCTGCATTTGTATTTGCAATAGGCTACGCAATTTACAGGGCTGGCTTCTGGGGCGCCGGAGATTTCTTTGAGCTAACTACGATAAGCCTGCTGCTGCCACTGCAGCCTAAGCCTTTGCTCAGTAACATAGGCCAGTTGGGCTTGCCCTTCATCGTTTCGCTCTTCATATCAACAGGCATAGTAGCAGTATGGCTTGTACCAATATACTACTTGTTTGTAAAGCGTGGTAAAACCCAGCGCAAAACGAAGACGCAACCTATTTATAAGGTCCTTGGCATTATTATCTTGGCACTGTACCTTATGCTGCTTCTGTTCGTGTATGCGCTGTTTGGCATAAACATAACAAGGCTTTTGATAATAGCAGCAATAGGCATACCATCCGCGTTGACGCTCGCATACGAAGAAGAGATAACTAGCAAGATGACTGCGTTGGTTTCGCCTAGAAGCCTGAGTCCTGGCGACATAATAGCGGTAAACCTTATGAGCAGGCAGGACATAAATTACTTTAGCAGCATATACCCAGGGTTCAGCAGGCTAGCCACCAGGGATTTGATAGCCAGGCTAAGGAACGCTAGGAGGCGTCTGCCTGTATACAGAGATGCGGCGCCGTTTACTCTGTTCGTGTTTCTAGGTGTTATAATCTCGCTGCTGTTTGGAAACGTGATACTTTACATGCTTTAGTAATTTGTTCGCAAGCAGGAGTCAGTATACGTAGTCAACAAGCTCTTCTTCTGTGCGTATGCTGTTCAGCTTTTCCCTAGGTATTGCCCTTATTCCGTTTATCTCTTCAACGCTGTCGCTAACGAATAATGGGAACATGTCATTGATTGCGCTTTTCAGCTCTTTGAAGAATGCCGCTTTCTTGCGCATTGTCCTTGCATCTGATTCATAAGATATGGCATAATAGTTGCGCTTCTTGGCGAGCATGCCAAACGGGGCATTGTCCAGATACAATACACGCATGTCGCTGGAGCCAAGGCTCTCGCGGCCTGTTGGTACGCTGGCATGCGATTCAGGTATAGGGCCAGAGCCAATGCGTATGCTCTCGCCAAGTGCCCTTTCTAGCTTTCTCGCTACTTCCAAAGATGCATACGCATACGAATGCTCGTGTTTGTAAAGCGTGCTTTTTGACACGCAGGCTTCATCTGCTAACTGCCTTAGCGTAAGCCTTTTCAAAGAGCGTAGCCGCCTAAGCCTCTTGCTGTCGAGCATGACCTTTACACCAACTGACTTTGATGCAAAGTACTTAGGCTCTGAATCAGCAAACAGGCTTATTTCCGAATAGTTTATGCAGCGTATAGAGAAGCGCAGATAGCTTACCCCGCTTTTCAGAACACCGTTCCTGGACCTGATTCCAAGTATTACCGGATCTGCGCCTATGAATGAAGCAGCATCGGAAAGCATCTTAGCTTCTGAAACGCGTACTGCGTCTATGTTCTTAGACACCTTTATTGCCAGCCTAGTGCCTTTGTGCTGCGCTATTATGTCAACGAATGAACGCAGGCCTTTGGCTACCGCTGTGGCGAAACCAATCGACTCTAGGTTCCTTGCCGCTGCGCGGGAAAGTTCATGCTTCTGCATGAGCTTATTTCCCAGCGCATTAATTTATTGTTTGCCTTTGAGGGCCAGCTCCTAAAAACGAAAAAAAGAAAACCCATTTATTATTGAACATGCAAATTTGTTTGTGGTATAATGGAAGAGGTTTCGATAAGCGGCCTGCATAAATACGAGCTAGCACCATTGCCGTATAAGCTCGACGCGCTAGAGCCATACATAAGCAAAGACATTGTTGACATACACTACAATGCGCACCACAAGGGCTACGTCAACGTGGCCAATACGCTTGTAGACAGGATGAACGGCATAATAAAGGGCGATATTACCGGCTACGACCTTCATGGCATACTCAGGAGCATTACGTTCAACGTAAACGGGGCAAAACTGCACACCGCATATTGGGAAAATATGGCGCCTAGCGGCAAAGGCGGCGGAACCCCAGGCGGCAAGCTTGGTGACCTTATAAAGGAGCAGTATGGAACCTTCGACAAGTTCAAGAAACTGTTCACTGACGCTGCAAATTCAAACCCTGGCTCTGGTTGGGCCGTCCTCAACTACGATACAGAAAGCAAAAACCTGCAGATAATGACAGTAGAGAACCACTTTATGAACCATCTTGCTGAAATGCCGATAGTGCTTATAGTTGATGAGTTCGAGCATGCTTACTACTTGCAGTACAAGAACAAGCGCGTTGATTACATAAGCAACTGGTGGAATATAGTCAATTGGGAAGACGCTGAAAAGCGGCTAGAAAAATATCTTTGACAGCGTGCTTTAGCGCGCAAATACCGTAACATTCCTGGACGCAGCCAGAACCTCGACTATTTTATTTTTGCTGGTCGCCACATTTACACCCAAAATTCATACCTGGAGAATATCAATGTTAAAATTCCAGGCACGCTGAATAATCACTTATATCTTTGCGGATCTCTTAACTCCCTCAAACCTACTATCACTTTACCGGTAGCACTAAGTAAATGGGTCCTATAACCAAATTTTATAACTCTGTCGAATATATAGAAGGAATATTCATCTATGCTCAATTTAAAGTTGAGTGCTCTTACAAACGAATCTATTATTTCAACAACAAGATTCAACTGTTTATCTTTTTCCTTTATCTTATCGGCTATTTTCCTGGCGTTTATAAGGTAATTGAGCGACTTCCTGTTGCCTTCCATGTCCTCTTCTAGTACTTTCCTATATACATCAGGAACTTTACTTATTCTAGTAAATGGCCTTATCAATTTTGATATTACAATAGCCATATCCTCCACAATCCCCAAGTAATCTACTTCCTTCAGTGGTTTAATATCCTCTTTGGTTACTGCCCTGCCTGTTTTAATAGATTCAATCTTTATAGATATGAATTTTGATAATTGTTCTGTATCATACTTGCAAGCTGGGCAGGGATTATACTTGGCTGCTTCATCTAAGGCAGACTTAAGCTCTGAGAGAATCTCCAATTTGTTTATATCTGCAACGTTACGCCTCAATCTATCGCCAATGTCATGTCTATAATCAATAGTGTTGTACTTTTTTATTATAGTGTAGGATGTTGACTTTTCTACCATAGCATATCACTACTTTTTTATCATTTACCAAT
>JAVZPT010000021.1:0-8635 GCA_038881455.1 Candidatus Micrarchaeaceae archaeon
GTTCTGTCTTTTGGCACCACACATTTATCACATATCCAGAAGTTCGTTCTGTATTCGGTGAGCGCCTTCCATGTTTCTTTGTAATGCGCTTTTGATTTTTCAAGAAGAAGAGCGTAGAGATTTTTTGCGATAAACGTTTGACTGTCTAATTTTGCCTTCTGATCCATTGAAGGATATGCACGGTATTTATATGCAGTTTTCATGGCAATCATGGTTGTAGTTTTATGCATCTCAAAATTTATATGCATTTCTGCGGTTCGCTCTCAGCCCCTATCTGAAGGATAGGGTTTCCTGCTCGCTTTTATAAATGCCCTTGCACCAAACGCAGCCAAAGCGCAAAATACAAATACTTGCTGACTAAAGAGATACTGAGCCAGGATGGCAGATCGGCTATGCGGTCGCCTGCAGAGCGACAAAGAGGGGTTCGACTCCCCTTCCTGGCTTATCTTTCGAATCGGCGCATATGCTGCTATTGGCCTTTCTGCTTTTCCTCTACATAATCCAGTAGCGCGTTTATATCTGCGTCGACAGCTCTTATGTATTCGTTTGACCTGCGCGGGTTTACAAGCGCGCGCTTCTTGAATTTGCTTAGAAGTTCCTTCGCCTCAAGGTTTAGCCTTTTAAGGCTTCCTGATTTCACCTTGAAGTTCCCTGAAAGCTGGTTTACCATAAGCTTGCTGTCGCTGTAAAGCTCTATTTCGTCTGCGCCTAAAGCCAGCGCAGCCTTCAATGCGGCTATTGCTGCCTTGTACTCTGCCTCGTTGTTTGTTGCAGTGCCGTTGTAAACCGCGCCCTGCTTAAGAAGCGTGTGCGACTCGTCGTATATTCTGAAACCAGAAGCGCTCATTCCGGGGTTGCCGCGCGAAGCGCCATCTGTATAAACAAGCAGCTTCAATGTGTCACCTTAGGTTGCCAATCTTTCCAAAGTCTAATGTTTCGCCGTCTCCTATGCAGAATGCCCTGAGATCGTTCACATTTACGAGCTTTCCGAAAACAGGCGACAGTTCGGAGACGTCCTCGATGTTCATTTCAACGTTCTCTGCATAGAAGTTCATCGCAGGCAGCACTATTATGTGCTTGCCGTTGTTGAGCCTTCCGTAAAGGAAGCATTTTATCTTTTCCTTAACGCCTATTTTGTTGAACACAGCTATTGCAGGGTGCGCATGCCCCATTATCATGAAATCACAATCGCTTGCCTTTGGCAGCTTTTCACCATGGAATATCAAGTATTTGCCGAAAAGCGTTTCCTGCCTATAAATCTCTATGTTAAAGGGCTCTTTGTACTTGTCTACAAAATTGTCATGGTTCCCCTTTATCAGCACAAGCCTGCTTATTCCTATCTGTTTAGTGAAATTTACGAATTCGTCGAATTCGTTGAATTCCTCGAGGTGCACCTTTGAGAATTCATTCTTAATGTCGCCTGCAACTATGACCTTACTGGCGTTGGTTTTTTGTACGGCCTTTTCTATATCGTGCTTTATTCTGCTAAGGTTTGCCTTGGGCAAGAATATGCCTCGCTCCGCCATGACGCCTTCGTAGCCCAAATGCAGGTCAGAGCATACAAGGGCATCAAGAGACTTTATATGCAGAATGGCCTGGCCGTCTAATATCTCAATGTCTTCATTGAGCCACATAGCGATCTAGCCTCGCCCGAAAAGTTCATAGCGCACTTATAAAATATATATTGTAAATACGCGCTGTCAGAGTTCACTCAGTCGCTTGAGGTTTTTCTTTCTCTTTTTCCCTTGACTTTTTGAGCAGGTAATTCTCGTACTTGATTGTGTTCTTCATAAGCTCCATAAACCTTGACTTAGCATCAGAGATCCTTATTCTGGTGATGTGCTCGCTCTTCTCATTTATTATGTTTAACGGCGGTATCTTAAAAGCAGAGCGTTCGTCAAAGATGAACCGCTCGTGCTGTGTCTTTGCGTCTGCATCTGACATTATCATGACTTCAGTTTCTATGCCTTTTCCAAAGAGCTCCTTTTTGAAGTCGTTGTAGTTCTTGCTGAATCCAGAGTCAAGCGCTTCGGTATGCGTTATTATGGCCAGTTTCTTTATGCTTTCGTTGTTGCTTATTAGCCTGTACAGATTCTCTATTGCCTGAGAGTTGAAATGCTTGTCGACTATGCCTACGTTGCCGCTCAGACTTTCAAAAACCGCTTCGCGCAGCCTTATTATGTTAGCATACGGCAGCATGGGCTCTAGCTCTATTGTTTTTGCGCGAGAAGCAGTGTGTTTTTCGCGGTTTGACAGAAAATAAAGGTCTATTGCCGCTGCAAGCGCCACTGTAGCATAGGTTGCGATTTCAAGGTTTGTGCCTATGCCTTTATATGCAAAATAGTCAAAAATTACTATGAAAAACAAAAGGAATATCAGCGTAGAAGCCATGTGCCACGCAGCGTATTTGCGCGCAGATCCAGTTCTGTACGCCTTTGTTGCAAACATCGCAACCCCTAGCGCCATCAAGAACGCCGCTATTACCAGAAGCGCATAAGTCTCGCGCAGCGCCCGGTACAGGTTGCTAAGCTCTGACACAACATATACAAGCGCGGAGCTCACGTTTTCTGATGTGCTCTCTGCCTGTGCAGTCGCGCCTGCTGCAACGCCATAGTTTATTGCTAGCAAGTCTGACGCGTAGAATGTGTATGCCATTATAGCCACAGAGGCAATAACAAGTGCCACGGCAGCATACGTGCGCACAGGGCTCTCCTGTTCGTTATTGTGCATCTGCCACACCATACGGACGCGCTCTGTTATTAACATAGTTGCTAAGCCTTTTTAATGCCCCGTATTTTTCGCCAGGCTCTACATTTGCCCTGTCTATTACCAGTAGCATGTCTTCTATAAGCGAATCATACGCGCGCCTATTTACAGGAAACGGTATGCCGTCTTTTCCACCTACGTTATACGCAAAAGCCACAGGGTCCCTATAAGCAAGTTCCTTGTCAAATATTATGCTAGCAACAAATGCAAGCGAACGTATGGTTTGCCTGCCAATGCCCTTTATGAGCAGCAATTCTTTGTAGTCCTTCGGGTCTGCCTCGTTAGCGCGCCTTATTGCTTCCATGCCCTTTCTGCTTATGTCTATCTCTTTTATTATCTTGTGCCGCTTGGGATAGCCAAGCCCTGCGGCTTTGTACTCTTTTGCAGCTTCTGCAAGGCCTTGCCTTGCCCACGCGTTGGCCTGTGCTGTAAGGTCAAGCGTTGTCTGTCTGAGGTCTGTGCCCATGCCGCTGTGCGGCTCGTTTGCAATGTCCTTTTCATCTACGTGATCGCAAAGCCACTGGAACCTTATCGCGTTGCCAGTTCTGTCGTGCATCGCCTGCTGCACCACTGCCCATTTTCTGTTCTTGGTAAACAAAAAGTTGTGATGGTAAATGCTTATGTCATCGTATACAAAAGCACTGTCGATCTTTGCAGCAAGCCTGCTTGTGCTTACAAAGGGCTGCGCGCGCTGCGGTATTGAGAGCCTGTCTGCGCATTCCACTATGTCTCTTGGAGTGTTTGTGCCAGACTTGCCTTTGCCGCCTGCTATTGCGAAGTCTTTGTGCTCTTTTAGCGCCTCCTTAAGCGCCGCCATTGTAACTGTGGTTGTTCCGCTGCTGTGCCAGTCGTAGCCCATTGCGCATGCAAGTGCCTGGAACCAGTTGCTATTGCTGAGCCTTGCAAGAAGTTCGTCAGGACCATACTGATCTATTATTATCGTTGCTATCTCGCCCCCGAGCTTTACCATTCTGCTGAATAGCCATCGCGGAGCCTTGCCCCCATGCAGCGGCAGTATAGTTGCAGAATGCATGTTGTTTATTCTAAGCCAAAATAGAAATAAGTTCGCTCAGAGCCTTTTGGTTCTGCTACTTGCTTGTTCACGTCTTTTGCAAAGCAAAATTGGCCATAGGAATGACGCGCTTTTCAGCAAGCTTGCCAAGGTCTTTCGCCTCATAGCCCTTATTTTTGAGCCTAGCAGCCATTGCTGCTGAGTTTGTTCCTGTGGTGAAAATGAGCCTTGGCGATGCAAGCTCTATGTACTGCAGAGCCTGGTCGAACGTGGCATGGTCTGTAATAGCAAACTGCACGTTTGTGTTGAACCTTGTGATTCTGGCCCAGCCTGTTGCTACTGCTGTGTAGGCGCGCCTGCCTTGCCTTGAAAGCAGGCTTGAGACCTCTGCAAGGCGCCTGCCAGAGAATATGCCTACGAAGTTATCCCTTTGCACATTTGCAGCATCGTAAACGTCAAAGCAGAGCCGTATGCCATGCCTTTTGTATACTTCGCTCATTCTTGCAATTTCGGCATCTGTAAGCGGAATTATTCCTGCGTCGTTGTATATCTTTATGAGCTCCTGCGCCCTGCCGAGCGAATAAGCCGAGAATAAAACGCTTCCTTTATTGAGCTTCTGCGCAGCGTAATGCTGCATAGCAGTAATCACCTCTTCCTTATTATCAAAAGCAAAGCCTTCATACGCATATGTGGAATCTATTATGAGCACATCGGCATTCTCTATTTCTATCTTTTCTGCAAGCAACGGGTCTTCGACCTGGTAATCGCCAGTATATACGATGCTGTAGCCAAGGTCATAGTCTTCTATGAAAATCTGCTTTGAGCCTAGGATGTGGCCTGCGTTTAGCAGCTTGACCCCGTAAGGCGATTTTATTGTGCTTATGTTGCGCTTTCCCTTAGCTTCTAAAAACTCCTTAGTTATTTCGCTAGAGAGCAGCGCGCTGTTGTTGCGTACTCCCTTGGTGTGGTCTGTGTGCGCATGCGACACGAAATGAAATTCGGCAGCATCAGCAGAGTCAAGCGATACCGCATAATGGCTTGTGCTTAAAAGCATCTGGTCGCCGATATGCTTGCACCTTTAACGCTTAAATATCAGTGCATACAAAACAGTAACTACGGTAGATGACTACGGTAGAGGTACTATGGTAGAAAAAGTAGTTATACTTGGATCAGGGCCAGCAGGGCTGTCTGCTGCAATTTACACTGCGCGTGATGAACTCGCGCCTCTTGTAATAGGGGGCTACGCAAAAGGCGGGCAGCTGGAGCTTACAACTACTGTCGAGAACTATCCAGGGGTTATCGAGGTGCAGGGCCCGGAGCTAATCAACCTTATGCGCCAACAGGCAGAGAAGTTCGGAGCAAGGTTTATCGATAAGGACGCAACTGCCGTTGACCTAAAGAGCAGGCCTTTCAAGATCTTTGTTGAGGAAGAGGCCTTTGAGACAGAGTCGTTGATAATAGCAACAGGGGCAAACGCGAAATGGCTGGGGCTAGAGTCTGAGAAGAAGTTTATCGGCAGAGGCGTAAGCAGCTGCGCCACATGCGATGCACCGTTCTTCAAAGGCAAGAACGTAATAGTAGTTGGCGGTGGCGATACCGCAATGGAAGATTCCTTGTTCCTTACAAAGTTCGCAGACAGCGTGACAATAGTGCACAGGCGCGATGCGTTCAGGGCTAGCAAAATAATGCAGGAGCGCGTGCTCGGCAACGAAAAGATAAAGGTTTTGTGGAACACTGTTGTGCAGGAGATAAAGGGCGATACGAAAGTAAGGTCTGTCGTGCTGAAAAGCACGGTTAATGGTGAAACAAGGGAAATGCCGATAGATGGCGTCTTCGTTGCTATAGGTTATTCGCCAAACACAAAGATTTTCTCAGGGCAGCTTGAACTTGACGAGCAAGGCTATATCTTAACGCGCGACGAAGTCAAGACAGCAATTCCAGGAGTTTTTGCAGGTGGCGACGTTGTGGACAAAGTCTACAGGCAGGCCGGCGTTGCAGCAGGCGCAGGAATAAAATGCTCGTTGGAGGTTAGGGCTTACCTGTCAGAGCTCAAGTATTCTGGTGCCGCTTCTGGCGCATGACTGCGCCAGGCAAGCAATCGCGCAAAGGCTCGCCTGCCTATTTGTAGCTGCTTAGACGCTTTTGGCCTTTAAACGGCACAAAGCCAGATACCCTGACCCCTATCTTTCTTATGGGCTCGCTGCCATCGTAGAATTTTTCAAGCAAAGATTTGGCAGCTAGCTCTATGTCTTTTGCCTCGTCAGATGCATAATTGATGCTTTTGCTCTTCAGATGCTCGTCAAAGTTTGCATACCTAAGCTTCAGCGTTATGGTTGTGAATGCAAAGCCCTGCCTCTTGACCTCTTGCGCCACCTCCTTTGACAGGTCTGCTATCTTGCTTTCAAGCGCCTCTGTGCTGTATGTATTTTCTTCAAAAGTATGCTCTCTGCCTATGGACTTTGCCTCGTAGTTTTCTTGTAATCCGCTTTCGTCTATGCCGTTTGCTGCTTTGTAGAGCTCTGCGCCGTAAGTTCCAAACTCGTCTATCAGCTTCATTACATTAGCGCGCGCGAGGTCGCTTACCTTCTTGAAGCCTTCGCTTTCAAGCTTAGCCGCTGTCTTGCTCCCTATTCCGTAAAGCTTGCTTACTGGCATGTTAGCTATAAACTCCTTGGCTTCGGCCTCCTTAACAAGCTTTATGCCGTTGGGCTTTGCAGCCTCGCATGCCATCTTTGCGATAAGCTTGTTAGGGCCTATGCCTATGGAGCAAGGCAATCCCAGGCTGTCGTTTATGCTCTTCTTTATTTCGCTGGCTATTTCGACAGCGCGGTCATACCCTTTTGCTTTAAGCGAAACGTCTGCGAAAGCCTCGTCAATGCTTGCCTGCTCGAACTTGTCTGCATACTGCCTTATTATCGCCATTACTTTCTCAGACACGCTTTCGTAATAAGCGTCGTCTACGGGAAGGAACACGGCATCTGGCTTTAGCCTGTATGCGGTTGAAATGGGCATACCGCTGCGTATTCCGTATTTCCTGGCGATGTAGTTGCACGTGCTCACTACGCCCCTGCCAGTTCCGTTCTTTGGGTCAGCACCTACTACCACTGGCCTGCCCTTTATTTCTGGCCTTCTGAGCTCTTCGCAGGCAGCAAAGAAGTAGTCCATGTCTATTAGCAGTACGATGCGCATAATGATTTAGGCACTTGAAGCAATAAAAGCGCAGCAGTCAAAGCCTTACTTCCTCTACCTCGCCTTCAGGAGATTTTTCGCGGAACACCTGTGCGGAAAACTTGTATAGCGAAATGCCTTTGCTTAGCCAGGCATGTTCTGGAAGACCTGCTTTTATGCATACGTTTTCAAGGAATTGCCTTGCGTTCCACTTTTCCTCAACAGCCACTATTGGCAGCAGCAGGCCGCTGTGGTAGCCGTACTCTACTATGAGCCCGTCTTCGCCAATCTTTATGCGCTTGGCAAACTCTTCGGGCTTGCCCAGAACCCTTTTCGGCTCTGAAAGTACGCTTACTTCTATTATTGTGTATTCAAGCTCCCGCTTCGACACGTGCGCGAACCTAGGGTCTTCTGTAGCTGCTGCTATCGCGGCCTGCGGAAGAAGCTTCCTAACTGTGTCTATTGCGTGCGGAAAGCCTATACAGCCACGAAGCGACTTGGTCTGAAACTCATAAAGCGTTACAAATATTCCGAACTTTTGATTGAAATCAGACAGCCTGTTCTCTATTATTTCAGAGTTGAAGTTGGGCGAAGAGACGAAAAGCTCGATTGCATTGCGCGCTTCCTTCACAAGCCTTGTTCCTTGTTCAAGAGAGTAAGCCTTCATAAAGCCACTTTAGCACCGCACTATTCGCTTTCATCCTTAAGCTGCTTTATCTTTTCGGCTAAGTCAAAAGCCATATAGAGTTCAGCAATCTGCTTTGCGCTTTCAAGCAGAGCCTCGGCCTCTTTGCTTTTTCCATTTGACGCCAAGTGCCTTGCAAGGTAATAGACTGCGTTTAACTCATTAGGCATGCATGCGTATATGCTTTTAAGCGCGTATTTTGAGTTAGTTAAGGTTTCGTGCACCATTTTTGCATATGCTGAAACTGCGCCATTTGGCATTTCGCCTAATTCCTTGCCTGCTTCGGCATAACGGCCTAGCCGCACAAGGCACATAAACTTTACATATTTTATGGCGCTGCCCTTTGCCTCGCTCATGCTTTCGATTGAAAAGATCGCTTTGTAAAAGTATTCTCTGGCCTTTGATTCAAGCAGCAGGCCCTTTTCGCGCATTTCGGCGTTTGCCTCCATGAGCCCTTTTAGATTGTAGTCTACGCTGTGGTATGCGATATCTGACATGCGTGAGTAAAGCCTTCCTGCAACGTAAAGCACGTAGGGATTTGTGGATGTTTTTGAGAGCTGCTCTATCTTTTCAGCAGCGCCGTCTATATTGCTGGATTTTATAAGCGCTTGAATCTCTTGCATCTTAAGTGCTGTTTCGCTGTCGGGAAGCAGCACAGAATCAGCAGTATTGCCAGAAGGAATCAGTTCACAAAAGTTGCATGCGCTCTGCTCGCTGCGCGCAAAGGTTTCTGCGCCGCAGTACGCGCAAGTTGTCTTATTAAGGCGCTCCGATGACTGATTTACCAGCTTCTCGTAATCCATGAATTCAACTTCCACATTCAAGCTTATAAAAGTGAGCAGAAAGCCCTGGCCTTCAGATAGGGGCTGAGAGCTAGCTGCAAAATGCGGAAACAAGGAATGCATGGGCATAAACGCATCAAAGAACAAACGAACATACTCAAAAGAGGAATAAGCAAGAGCTGCCGAAGGGCATTCGGGAAGTCAAGCCTGTGCAGCAGCCTG
>JAVZPT010000022.1:0-8599 GCA_038881455.1 Candidatus Micrarchaeaceae archaeon
CTGCGATGTTATTATGTTCTTCAATTCTTCAACATTCATAATTATCTTTTTGACATACATTTATAAAAAGTTTGTCATTTAACATTCTAAGCCTGCGTATGACTTAGCTGCACTTGTAGCCTAGTTGCCGCTCAACGGCAACGCCAACGACTATTCAGGCAACGGCGTGCCCAACGGCGTTGCCTATACAAGCAACTTATGCGACTACACGCCGCAGTGAACGTTCGCTAGAGCACCACAGCAAGCACAGATCATTGCTCCTTTGGTCTACGTAAAATGCCCAGAACAGCGCCTTTCCAATAAACACAGGTACATTTAAATATGAGTAAAAGTGTATGGCATATTATGAGCACATACCATGAAGTTTTAGACAGCAAAGCATCATTGGAGCTCAACAAAAGTTTTTATTCGGCAGGAAGAGAGCTGTGGTTCATCACCGAGGCCATGCGTTCTGATTATCCAAAGGCGCTTGCCCGAAAAATATACGGACTGATCGGTGATGATTACTTGCACGGGCAAAAGGTAAAAATAGCTGATTTGGGCGCAAGGGGCATATACTTTGGAAGCAAACTTTATGATGAAATTAGCGCAATAGACAAAGCGCACGGCACAGACTTTGCAGAAAGAATCAACTACATTTTGCTCGACTTGTCGAAAGCAGCGATAGAAGAGGCAAAGAAAGAATATGCTGAGCTGCGCGGCCAGTGCTTTGACATGGAGTTCATAACTGGGGACGTTCTTAAAGCCGAACTGCCAAAGGGCATAGACATAACCATAATGAACGAGCTGCTTGACGATTTGGAGCATGTTGTTGTCACGAAGAAAGGAGGCGTGCTTTTTGAGGTTACATTTAAATTAGCATCAAGCAGCAGAAACCCAGAGCTTGCTACGCTAACGTTGCACAGGAAGGGAATAAAGCTTCTAGAGCATGAAGATGAGCCGTATTTAAGCGAGATCCGCGGCTCTTTGGGAGAAGGCAAGGCAATAACTTTCTCTCCTGTGATAGGCAGGCTTTTCCGCAAAATAGCAAGCGTTTCCAGCGAAGGGGCTACCTTGTTCATACACGACTACTTTGCGTATAAAGAAATTGATTATAAGCGCGCATCAACGCTGAAAAGGGTTTTTGGCCAGACAGGAACAGATGTGCTATACGCAGACTACGCTAGTGAAGGTCTGCTACAAGTAACATGTGACGTAAACTTGGAACAGGTTCTGCACGCGCTTAGCCTTAACGGCTACACTGTCAAAGAAGTAGAAGATCATGAGCTGTTCCTGCGCAACGCGCTAAATGGAAGCACAGGCAAAGCGCATGGAAAAAAGAGCGCTGTGAACGGTTCTCTTGCGGACATAGTTGCGAAGAAGTTCAACGAGGACGCTTTTACAGGTCTTATGCGTAGCTAGACAAGCCGCGTTTGCGGCAAAGTTTATTCTGCACAAGCATATTGCTGTTTGCAGAGAGCAAGCTGGGCCCGGAGCGATTCGAACGCTCGACCTACGGCTTATAAGACCGCCGCTCTAACCAGGCTGAGCTACGAGCCCAAAACAGAGCATTATTTATTTGAAAAGTATATATAAATTTGGTTGACATGGACCTCGGCGAAGGCTTAAGGCGTGCTGTCGCAAAGCTTACAGGAGCCACAATCATAGATTCAAAAACAATGAAAGAGTTCAGCAAGGAGCTCCAGAAGTCGCTTATAAGCGCAGACGTAGACGTGGACCTTGCCTTTGAGCTTACAAAAAGGCTTGAGGACGCTGCGCTTAAGGAGCGACTGCCTGCTGGGGTAAGCGCAAAGGAATATGTAATAGACATGCTCTACAAAGAGCTCGTTAAAATGCTTGGCGGCCAAGCTTACACGCCGGAGCTTACGCCCAAAAAGATACTGCTTGTAGGCCTGTACGGTTCTGGCAAGACAACAACAGCAGCAAAGCTGGCTAAGTACTACCAAGACAGGGGCCTTGGAAGTGCGCTCATAGCATGCGACGTGTCAAGGCCAGCAGCTTATGAACAGCTTGAAACGCTTGCAAAGCAGGCAAACGTGGGCTTCTACGGAATTAAGGGCGAGACTGACGTAAGAAAAATACTCAGAGGCGCAGCAAAGGAGCTCAGGGGCAAGCGCGTGCTTATCTGCGACACTAGCGGAAGAAACGCGCTTGATAGCGAGCTCGTCGGCGAACTTAAAGCCATAAACGAAGAGTTCAAGCCTGATGAGCGAATGCTTGTGATAAACGCCGACACCGGGCAGATAGCAGGCAAGCAGACTAGCGAGTTCGACAGAGCAGTAAAGCTTACTGGCGTAATAGTGACAAAGCTAGACGGCTCAGGAAAAGGAGGCGGAGCTCTCAGTGCAGTAAACGCATCAAAAACGCGCATTACTTTCATAGGCACAGGAGAGAAACTCAGCGCGCTTGAGCCTTACAGCGCAGAGAAATTTGTAGGCAGGCTGCTCGGCATGCCAGACATAGCGTCGCTTGTTGAGAAGGTGCGCAACGCAGCTAAAGAGGCAAACCTTAAGCCAGAGGAGGCAGAAGCTGAAGAGCTCAACTTCAACACGTTTTATGCGCAGCTTAAGACCATGGGCAAAATGGGCCCGCTTAAAGGCATAGCAAGCAGCCTTGGCCTTGTTGATGTGCCTAAGGACGTAATGGAGCAGAGCGAAGAGCGCCTTAAGAAATACAAGGCGATAATAGACTCTATGACACCTGAAGAACGAAATGACGATAAGTTGCTCAACAATGCAAGCAGGATAAGGCGCATAGCAACAGGCAGCGGAGTGACAGAGCCAGATGTCCGCAGACTAATAAGCGACTTCAACAAAATGAAGAAGCTGTTCAATGCGTTCAAGAACGACAGAGTCGTGCGCAAAAAGTTTTCAGGCATGCTTTCCTGACTTTGCAGCGTGTCTTGGCTTTTTGTAAAAAGTTTTTACTTTTATATAATGAAATATACAAAAATATCGCTATGAAAACAATCACTATTAAATAAGAGTTCGTTCATGCATTTAACTGCAGTGAGAAAATGGCAAAGAAGAAGGGAGCGAGGAAGAAGAGATAAAGCAATAAGTTTTGAGTTGTTTTGTTTCTTTTTTCTTCGCTTCCTGCTTTTCCTGCTAATTTGCTTTACAGCTTTCTTCTCGTTTTGCCCGTTGCTACTTTTGCCAGACTGAACAGTAGCATGCACGGCATTTCCGTGGACTCCGCGGGATTTTCATTTGCATTTTGAACCCGCAACCTCCTGCATGCCATGCAGGCGCGCTACCGTTGCGCCAGGAGCCCACTAAAGGATTCTTTTTATGAAGACGGCGCTAAGAAGAACACGTTACCTCCGCGCAGCAGTATTGTGCCAAGCTTTGCCTTTGCCGTTCCGTTAGAGTCAAGCTCTTCAGACTCTTCCATCACCATGTTCATGTGCATGTCAAAAGAGACAAGCTTGCCCCTTATGCTTACACCGTTCTTCAGCCTGACAAGTATGTTCTGGCCTATTGACTTGTTCAGCAGATCAAAAGGTCTTTCCTGCATCGAACCACTACAAAATATCATTTACCGGCAATCCAACATTTGCTATTTACTTTACTAACGTTACTCGTACAAACGCATGCGCGCATGCAAAAGCGCACATTAGCGCACCAAACCTCAATAGATTATAATAGCAACATATAAAAGTATTACTAAACACTAAGAAACAGCCGCGCACAGACGATGCGACTAATCGCTCTTAGCTGTTTTCGCTCCTTTGTGCCCTTTTATCATGAGCTTTACAATGCCCGTGCCTACGGGCACTTGCTTGCCTACGAGTATGTTTTCAGAAACATCTCGCATGTTGTCCTGCTTGCCAAAAGCTGCTGCGTTTACAAGGTGCTTTACTGTCTCTTCAAAAGCCGCCTTTGCGAACACCGATTCTTTTGAGCCTACGATTCCTCGCCTGCCTACGCTCTTTATATCGCCTGTTGCAGTCATAGCGTCTGCTATTAGCTCAAGATGCCTGCTGTTTACAGAAATTCCCTGCTCGCGCATGAGCTTCTCAAGTTCACCCACTATTGCATTCCTTGCTGCCTCTACGCCGAAAACCCTGTATATTGCGAATATATCATTAGTGTAGATTCTCTCTTGCGCGACGCCATCAAGGCCCATTATGCCCTCTATGTTGTTGCCTGTGGCAGTTATGTAGAACTTCCCATCTTTGTCTTGCAGCGCTATGGCCTTTCCTGCACCGTCTATGCCTTTGAGCATTGAGCGCATCAGTTTTGTGCTTGCGTACCTTATCTCGCTCAGCTTCTTTGCAGTTATTCTGACTTCTAAATTGCCGTTCTTTGTGGGTTTTGATGAATAGCCGTACTTTTGCTTTATTATCGAGGCGACTTGTGCTGGCGTAAGGTCATACTCCTTAAGTGCTTGCTTGTTAAGGACCAGGAGCACCTTCTGCTTTGAGAAGTTCTCTACTGCCCTGTTTGCAATGTCAGCTATCCTTATTTCCGTTATTTCATTTACAAGCTTTATCGCCTTCTCAAAATTTCTCGCATAGTCATCGCGCAAATACACGATGATTTGCGGTGTGGTTGGTACGCGCCTAGCATCAAGAATCTCTATAAGCCTTGGCAGCCCCGTAGTCGTTATTGCAGCTGCCATACCTGCGAAATGGAACGTTCTGAGTATCATCTGCGTTCCTGGCTCGCCTACAGACTCTGCCGCTACCATGCCGACAGGCTCGCCGGGGTGCACGCTCAGCCTATTTTTCTCTATTTTGCTTTCGGCTTTCATGCAAGCGCCTATTCTTTGCTCTCAGAGCCTTGCTCTGCAAACAGCACTTTTGTAGGGTCAATGCCATCGCCTCCGTAAACGGTCTCGATGATGTTGTTGCTTGGGTCCCTGACACTCATGTCATAATACACAAAGTAATCTTGCAAGGCATTTGAAAGCCTGCGGTAAAGATAACCGCTCCTTCCTGTAAGCAACCCTTTGTGTATCAAAGAAGCCCTGGCTCCGTTTGCATGCATAAGGATCTGCTGCGGCGTAAGGCCGCGCAAGAAGTTGCTCTTTATGAAGCCGTGGTCGTCAGGCCCCAAGGACTTGGGCTGCATGCTCGGCAGGAGCCTCCTTGTCATGTAACCGCGGTAGATTCTGCTTCCTGAGATTGGGGCTTGCTGGCCCATAAACATGCTTATCCATGCTATATTTACGGTGCTGCCCCTTGCGCCTGAGTCTGCAAGCACCATTGCAAAATTGCTTTTAGGAACGTGCTTGCTTATTGCCTCGTCTGCAGAGCTCCTGGCAAGGTTAAGCTCCACCATTATAAGCTGCTCGAGCGATTCCCTTGGAGTAAGTCCAAACAGTGGCTCAAGCTTTCCTGAATTGTACTGCTCTATTAGTTTATTTGTAGAATCGTACATCTTTTCCAGTATTTTTTGCCTCTCTTCTTCCACTGCCTTGTCGAGCTCGTACTCGCGTATGCCTATTGTAAGTCCGGCAAGCGTTGCATAGGCATAGCCCATAAGGGCTGATTTCGTTATGAAGTCTTTGAGAACTTGCTCGCCGTACTGCCTGCCAATTGCTACTAGCAGCCTGCTGCCCTCGCCTATTATCGACTTTGTCACCACGCCTGTTTCAAGGATTCCTTTCGCTATTCTGAACTGGTTGCTGCCCTTCTTCTCAGTGTACTCAAAATCTTCTGGCAAGAGCATTGAAAAGATGCTTTTCCCGCTGTAAAGCCCTTTCTTTGCCTCTTTTGGCAGTTGCCTTATCATAACAAGGCTCAGCAAATGCGAAGCTTCGGTTGCGTCTAGGTATGTGCTGTCGCTCGTGAGCAGATAAAGACCCACTATTGCGTCTTGCTCGCCGGTTATTATAGGCCTGCCGTCCCTTGGAGAGAACACCTGCTTAGGAACCGCAAGCAGGTATTTTGCCTCTGCAATTGCCTCAAGCGATTGCGGCACGTGCAGGTTCATTTCGTCGCCATCGTAATCTGCGTTGTACGGCGCCGCTGCGCAGTCGTTAAGCCTGAAAGTTTTTCCTGGCACTACTTTAACTCTGTGCGCCATTATGCTTATTCTGTGCAGAGAAGGCTGCCTGTTGAAAAGCACTATGTCATCATCTTGCAGCTGGCGCTCTATTATCTGGCCTGGCGCAAGAGCCTTGAGCAGGTCTTCACGGTTAGTATCAAGCACGCGCTTGCGCTTGCCATCTTGCAGTATTACGTTTACAGCAACAGGGTACTCGGTCCTTTTGAGAAGCTCCTTTGCCTTTTCAATGTTCCACTCGGTAACGTAGAAAGGAACCGTGAGCCCTTCTGCAATAGTTTGCGGCACGCCGACTTGGTCTATGCCTATAAAGCCATCAGGGCTTATCACAGTTCTTGCAGAGAAGTTTACGCGCTTGCCGCTGAGGTTGTACCTGAACCTGCCTTCCTTGCCTTTCAGCCTTTGCGCAAGCGTCTTCAGCGCGCGGCCGCTTCTGTGCCTAGCAGGCGGTATGCCGCTTGTTTCGTTGTTGAAATAGGTAGTTACATGGTACTGAAGCAGCTCCCACAGGTCGTCTATTATTATCTGCGGCGCGCCTGCGTTGATGTTCTGCTCAAGCCTCTGGTTTATGCGTATAATGTCAACAAGCTTGTGCGTAAGGTCATCTTCGCTGCGCTCTCCTGATTCTAGCGTTATGGAAGGCCTTACGTTAACTGGCGGCACTAGAAGCGCATCAAGAACAAGCCACTCTGGCCTAGACGCTGCGGCATCTATTCCCAACAGCCTTAGGTCCTCGTCTGGTATTTTTCCAAGCATGTCGCGTATCTCGTCAGGCTTGAGCCTTCGGTCGCCGAAGCTGAAATAGCTCGGCATTGAGAACGAAAGCTTCTCCTGCTCTGCTCCGCAGTGTGGGCACTTCTTTATGTTCTTAAGGCCCTTTATCGCATTGTCTAAGCCAACGGTTTCTTCGTCGCTCTCCTTATTAAGCTCGCGCGCCATAACGTTTTTGAATTGATCTATCTGTTCGTCTCCAAGCAGTATGCGGTGGCATTTCTGGCACGTAGACCTGAGAAGCATATAAACGATCTTTGCAAATTCTGAATGCACTACTGGCCTTACCAAGTCTATATGGCCGAAGTGCCCAGGGCATTCCTTCGCGCGGCCTCCGCATGTCTTGCAGATAAGGCCCGGTTCTATAACGCCTAACCTCTGGTCAAGCAGGCCGTTGTCTATAGGGTAGCCGTCTTCGTTGTAGGTATCTGGAACTGTAAGCTTGGCAACGCTCATCTTGCGTATCTGCTCTGGCGAGAAAACGCCAAACTTTATCGCTTTTACAGATTCTGGCTTCAACTAAACACCTTCCCCGAGCCTTATGCTCGGATTTATATGCATGGCCTTAAGCTCGTCAAGCAGAAGCTTGAAGGCATAGCTTATCTCAACCTTTTCCAGGTTGTTGCTGCCACAGACTGGGCAGATTGGAATATGCTTTACATAATCGTAATAGCCAACAGAGCCGCACTCGTTGCATATCCATATGTCTGCTTTGTCGCTCTGGTCAAGGAGCCTGTCCTTGAGCAGCAAGCTTGCGCCGTTGCCTACTAGCACGTCCTTTTCCATTTCCCCGAACCTTAGACCGCCTTGCCTTGCCTTTCCTTCTGTAGGCTGGTGTGTGAGTATCTGCACTGTGCCCCTGCTCCTTACCTGCAGCTTATTCGCGACCATATGGTAAAGCCTGTTATAGTAGACTACGCCTGTGAAGATTGTAGCCTTGAGCGGCTCTCCTGTTATGCCGTTATACAGGAGCTCGTCTCCGTATCTGTTGAAGCCATGCGCCTCTAGAATCTTGGCGCTCTCTTCTATGGCTTGTTGGCCGTCTTTGCTGAACGCTGTGCCATCAGCAAGCTTGCCTGTCAGCGAGCTGCTCTTTCCTGTAAGCATCTCGAGCAGGTGCCCGAAGGTCATTCTCTGGGGTATGCCGCTTGGGCTTAACAGCAGGTCTGGCACAATGCCGCTCGCAGTGAACGGCATGTCCTCTTGCGGAACGACGCTGCCTATTACTCCTTTTTGTCCGTGCCTGCTGCCGAACTTGTCTCCAACTTCAGGAACGCGCAGGCTCTTTATGCGTACTTTGACAAGCCTTGTGGCTCCAAGGGTCTCGGCGAGCACAACGCTGTCAACAGAACCGCCCTCGCCGCGCTTCAGCACAGTAGAGCTGTCGCGTGTTTTTTCCTCAAGGCTGCCTACGCCTATGCTCTCTTCAAGGAACCTAGGTGGGGAAACCTTGCCTATAAGTACATCGCCCTCTGAAACGCTTAACTCAGGCTCTATAAGGCCATCTTCTCCTAGCTTTGCATATGCATGCTCGCCAAGATAGTCTTCTGTTGTTGCCGGTGGTATCTTGAACGAATCGCGCTGGCCGCCAGGGTATCTCCTCTCTTCATCGCTGTATGTTTTGTAGAACATGCTGCGGCCAAGGCCCCTGTCAATTGCTGCCTTGTTTATCACCACCGCATCAGCTATGTTGTAGCCATAGTAAGTTGCAACCGCAACAACGAAATTTTGGCCGCTGGCTCGCTTTGAAAGCCTCAGGTTTTCATATACTCTTGTAGAGACTATGGGCCTTTGCGGGTAGAAAAGCAGATACGCCC
>JAVZPT010000023.1:0-6915 GCA_038881455.1 Candidatus Micrarchaeaceae archaeon
ATTCTGTATTTGGTGAGCGCCTTACTTGTTTCTTTGTAATGCGCTTTTGATTTTTCAAGAAGAAGAGCGTTGGGATTTTTTGCGATGAACGTTTGACTAGCTAATTTTGCCTTTTGCTCTGTTGAAGGATATGCACTGTATTTATATGCGGTTTTCATGACATCCATATCTTCACGCATCTTAAATCTTATACGCATTTCTGCGGTTCGCTCTCAACTATTGAAGTATATAGGTTTTCACGCTCGCTTTTATAAAAACATGCAACAAATACCAGGGTTTTTGGGAAGAGCGCAAAAAGCAAGAGCGGCGTGTCTGCTAGCCTGAACTGCCACGCCATTGCGGGCTCGGGTGAAGCAGCAGCCGCAACTTTTGAGTTTGCGCTTCAGCGGCAATGCCTGCTTTGCCCTTGCGGCCTTGCCCAGCATTGGTCACGCCACTTTATTTTACACATGCCTTATGTCTTTATCGAAGGCTTCTATTGCCTTTGCTCGCTCCGTGCGCTTGCCAAGCAGGGCTACGGCCCGCCATGTTAAAGATACACTTTTTTATTGATTAATTGCTGTATAGTTCGCATGGAGTATGAAGTGAAGCACGAAAAAGGCAGGTTCTACGAGAAGACAGAGCACGGCGAGGCGGTGCTCCTTTACAAGCCAGCAGGCAAAGCCAAGATAAACATATACCACACGTTTGTGCCAGAAGAAGACAGGGGCAAGGGCATAGCAGAGAGGCTCGCACGCGCCGCTTTTGAATACGCTAAGGAAAAAGGGCTCAAGGTAATACCAGGCTGCCCTTACATAAGCTACTTTGTGGAAAAGCATAAAGAAGCAAAAGGCTACGTAGCGCTCGATTAGCCAATGCAACATACTGGCGCACAAAAAGCGCACTGGCGCCTATTCAGACTCGTGCCTTACTGTTTTCAAAATTCCAGGCTTAGGCATGTATATGTCGCCGCTGCGTTCAAGCTCGTCAATGTACTTTACGGCTGTTTGCCTGTCTATGCCTGCTTTTTCCGCTTCTTCAAGCACGCTTGCTACCTTAGCGCTGTCTTCCTTTTCTTCAAGCTCCCTTATTATGCCCATTATCGCATTTATCTTGTCTACCTTTTCCTTTGGCATGCCTGTCTGCAGAATGTCTATGTCGCGCCTGCCGCTTCTGTCAACAGCGAGCGTGTTTAGCATGTAGTCTACAAGAGCTATTGCTGCTTCTGCGTCTTTCAATTCTACTGCATTTGAAAGCCTTGCCTTTGCGCTTGCCTCTGCAAGCCTTACAAGGCCTTCTATCTGCCTTGGAGTTATCGGGGTTGCGCCTTGCTTCATGCCAACCTTTCTCAGGTCTGTGTAATAGCCTGCTATTTTTTCGCTTGCCTCTTTGCTTAGCCTTGGCATTATGTTTTTTCTTGCATAAGCAACATACTTTCTAAGCAGCTCCGAATCTATTGGCGGCGGCTCGACCTGTTCGTATTGCTCTAACGCTGCGAGCTGCGCCCCAGCAGCCTCGTGCTGTACGAGTATGTGCCTTGCAATGCTCATGTCCAGGGTTTCGTCCATTATATCGGTTATGGGAAAAATTAGGTCAAACCTAGAAAGCAGCGCTGGCGGTATATCGAACTGCTCAGATGGGTACACGTTCTTGTCAAATCGGCCATACTTGGGGTTTGCGCTTGCGAGAATAGCGGTCTTTGCGTTGAACGTTGCGACTATGCCTGCCTTAGCCACGCTAATGGTCTGTGACTCCATTGCTTCTAATAAGCCTGCCTTGTCCTCGTCGCTTATCTTGTCGAACTCGTCTATGCATACTGTGCCCCCAGAGCCCAGCACAAGAGCGCCTGCCTTAAGGGTCCAGCCCCCTTCTGAAAGCTCATCTCTTTCTGCGGTTGCGGTAAGACCAGCAGAGCTTACCGATTTTCCACTGACGTATATGCCCTTTGGCACTATCGTTGTCACAGATTGCAAAAGCCTTGTCTTTGCAGTTCCAGGGTCCCCTATAAGCAAAATGTGCACGTCGCTCCTTATGAGTCCGCCGTCAACAAGGCGCTTGTTTGGCGTTCCTCCAAACAGCTGCAGCACTATTGCCTTCTTTATCTCGTCATAGCCATATATAGAAGGCGCTATTGACTTTGCAAGCTTATCAAAAACCATGGGGTCTTTTGAAAGCTCGATTATCTTTTGTTCTTCTTCTTGCGTAGTCTCAAGTTCTGCAAATTCCTTCTGCTTCGGCTTTACCGATACTGCATCAAGGAACATGGTGAATATAGACTTTTCCTGCCTGCCCCTGCTGGTAACCCTTGGGCGTATACGCAATATGCCTACTATGTCTGCGCGGTCGCCAGGCAAAACCGTATTTACAAGATCGTCCTGAAGCCAAACCTCCATGTGCCAATTGGGTATGCTGCCCTTGAGCCTCTCCAACGGGTCTTGGATTTCAAGCCTCTGCAAATCGATGAACTCTGATTCTTCGTTTGATTGCCTAAGCGATTTGTGCTTGCATTGAGGGCACACTTCTGGCACTTCTTGGTGCTCTATGTCCAGTTTAAAAACGGCGCCGCAGACGCTGCACTTGAAAACGCCGACATAGACCTTGGGCATTATTTCAGAGCGCTTTACTATCAGCGAATCTATTGTAAGCAGCTTGCCTATGTGCTCGCTGCCTATGTTTTGAAGCAATGGCGCGTTTGAAATGTCTGGGTTGAAAAACCTGGCGTAAACTGGCTTTGTTGCGTTTGGCTTAGGGTTAAGCTTGGCGAACGCAGCATTCGCAGCGGGCAAAACGCCGTCGGGATTGTTTATCAGCTCCTCTGCGAGTTCATGGTCGAATCGCTCCAAATCTGCAAGACTAATTGCAAGCGACCTTTTCTTGGGGTAGCTCAAGAATAGTGCGTTCAATTGCTCAGAGTAATAGGCATTATAGAACTCTAGGAATTTGTCGCTGAACTCTTTTGCTGCCACTGCTTCCAAGAAATCCCCCAATAGAATGGCTGTGCGCACATATTTAATATTTGCCTAAATTTTCTCTTACTTTACTAGCGTTTGAACTGCGCTGCTGTGCTGCTTGAAGAAAATACCAATCTGCACCGCGCCTTATCCCACGTCAGGTTTCTCTGTCTTTCTAGCCTTCCTCAACGTAAGGCGCCAGATAATACGTTATTGTTGCTTGGCCTATGTTGTAGCCAAGCTTCAGTGGCTGGTTCGTTTTGAGCGCCAGCGCGACCGAGTTGCCTATGGGGCTTGATTTCACCATGTTTTCAAGGAACTCCAGATTGAATACTGCGCTTGCATCCTTGCTTGCGCTTATTTTCTTTACTTCTGCGCCATCAACATCGTGCACTTCTTCAAGTTCGCCTGAGTCCCCTTTCGCCGTTATCGCAAAGGCATCTTTTGCGGCCTTGAAAGAAACATACGATGATATTAAGCTGGCGTCTTTAAGCAGATTTTTTAGGTGGTCGCCATCTAATTCTACGCTGGCGTCAAATTCTACTTTGGGCTCCTTCTCATCTTTATTCTTTATGTCTATAAGCTGAAGCTTGTAGCGCCTCTTGCTTTTTCCTCCGGAAAACTCGAGCAGCAGCTTGTTGTCAGAATCTTTCATTGTAAGCGATTCGTTGTCCCTTGTTCTAGACATTACCTTGCTAAGGTTGTCAAGGTTTACTCCTATGCTTGCACCCTTCTCTACTTGGTACCCTGAAAAGGCCTTGCTTGGCATAAAGAAAGAGACCATGCTTATGCCGCTTGGGTCCATTGCCTTTAAAGATATGCCTTCTTTGCTTATGCTGAAAACCCCTTCGTCTATAAGGCTAACTATGGCCTCTATGCAATCGCGCCAGTATCGCGCATCATCGAGCTTTAGTTCAAACATGCAATCCCTAATGAATATAGACACCACAATATTTAATACTTGCATGTAACGCGTAAAACGCAACGCATTTGCAAATGGCGCGGCTTTGCCAGGCCTCGAACAAGGCCCAATGCGGCCTTGGTTCTAACAGCGGCCTAGGCACGCGTGCTGCTCGGCTTTAAACCCAGCCCACTGCGTGCATTGCGCAATAAAGTTGCAAAAATTCAACGTGGCACTAGCAGCACCGCATACACTTAAATAGCCTCTTTGCAATAGCTAAGGCATGCTGTCTAAAGAAGAATATCTTAGGGACCTGCAGGCTGCGGAAGCGCTTCATGCAGAAGCCTATAAGCGCCTTGCAGATACCGCAAGCGACGCGAAATCGAAGGAGGTTCTAAAAAAGCTCCACAAAATAGAGAAAGGCCATGCGGCTTTGCTCAAAAAGCTACTGTCTTACAACGGCTATGCCGAAAAGCGTGGCACGAGCAGGCTCTCTTTATTCAAGATAATTGCGCTAAGGCGTCTTCTCGGCCTTGCATTTTCAATAAAGTTCATGGAATACAACGCCTTGCGCGTAAATGAGAAATTGACTACGGCAATGCGCACATTCAAATTTACAAATCAAGAACGCAAGCTGCTTGATGAGTTTGAGAAGGGAGAGCGCGGAGAAGGCATGCTTGGAAATTTGCTTGTTTCGCTTAGCCCGGTGCTGAAAAACATACGGGACGTTGTTTTCGGGATGAACGACGGCCTTGTTGAAGTGCTTGCGGCAGTAGCAGGCATAGGTGCTGCCTTGAGAACGCCTTTGCTTGTCTTTTTGGCTGGAGCTCTTATAGCAATTTCTGGCTCTCTTTCAATGGCTGGTGGCGCTTACCTTTCTACGAAATACGAAAAGGCGATAAACACGAATAAAGAGAAGGCCGCCTCGGCTTCGAAATCTGCCTTTTACGTTGGCATTTTTTACATATTTGGCGCCATATTTCCTGTCTTGCCTTTCGCGCTTGGCCTAGGCGGCCTGCTTGGCATAGCCGTGGCAATAGCGCTTACTGCCTTGGTTCTTTCTATTTCTTCCTCGCTGATTGCAATCGTAAGCAACGAAAGCGTGCCAAGGCGCGTAGCTGAGTCGTTGCTTATTTCTCTCGGAGCTGCTGCAGTAACGATAGCAATAGGCGCTTACGCCAGGCAGGTTTTGCACATAATAGTTTGAGCCGCAGCAGCATATGCGGCGTGCTGCATATATTTATATTTTTAAGTTTTAGGAGAACACGTGGTTTCATGGAAGCCTATTGCGTAAAGTGCAAGCAAAAGCGCGAAATGAAAGATCCTAAAGAAGTAACGCTGAACAACGGAAAGAAGGCAGTTACAGGAACATGCCCGGTCTGCGGCACAAAGATGTTCAAGATAGGCGGCAAGTAGCGGATTTCTCTAATTTTCTCTGTGGCTCCGCATCTTTCCAGGCTTTTGCCTACAATGGTGTTTTGCCCTATGCAACAAACCCGTAGAATAGAGTGGCTTATTGGGGGCTTTTTATGAATAAGGAAAACCTGGTACTAACGGTAGTTGTAATAGGAACGCTCATGGCTTCGATAGACTCTACCATAGTGCTGCTCGCTTTTCCAACAATAACTTCTGCGCTGCATTCAAACATAGCGACAATAATATGGGTAATACTTATCTACATAATAGTAGTAGCTACTCTGTCTACGCAGCTTGGGAAGATTGGCGACGTCTACGGCCGCTCGCGCATGTTCAACCTCGGATTTGCGCTATTTACAATATTTTCGTTCCTATGCGGGCTTGCGCCAACCGATATTTCGCTTATAATCTTCAGGGCGTTCCAAGCGGTTGGCGGCGCGCTCATCTCATCCAACAGCGGTGCCATAATAGCAGATACTTTCGAAAAGAACAGGATAGGCAGGGCTTACGGTTATACCTCTATGAGCTGGAACATCGGCGCCTTGCTTGGCATACTTCTCGGCGGCATAATAACGACATTCATAGGTTATCGTTACATATTCTACATAAACGTGCCTATAGGCATTTTGGCTACTGCTTTGGGACTGAGATACATAAAGGACAATGCAAGAGCGAAAGAGAATATAGACTTGCTTGGAATGAGCCTCATGGGGCTTGCAATAAGCATACTTTCCTATGCAGGAATAAATTACGCATCTGTGGGCTTAACACAATTTAACATTTTGCTCACGGTTTTAGGCGCTGCATTTGCTCTCGCTTTTGTGCTTGCTGAAAGGCGTGTTAAGCTTCCGGCGATAGACTTTGCAATGTTTAAAAACAAGGTATTCAAGAATTCGCTCGCTGCTGCGCTATTCCAGGGCCTTGGCTTCATGGGCGTTACGTTCCTGCTTATTATGTACCTTCAGGGCATAAGGGGCCTGACGCCTTTCCTTGCTTCGCTTGTGCTCTTTCCTGGCTACATAGTCAGCAGCATCTTTGCGCCAATAATGGGCAGATTCTCTGACAAATATGGCGCTAGGCTTCTTGCTACGCTTGGCATATTCTTCCTTATTGCTGGCGTTGCATTCTATACGCTTTACCTACAAGTAGCAACTCCTTTATACTACGTAGTCTTTGGGACAATAGTAACAGGTTTCGGCGGGGCCATGTTTTGGCCAGCTAACAACAGCGCAGTAATGGCAAATGTAGAAGATAGGTTCAGGGGCGTTGCGTCAGGCACTCTGAGGCTTTTTGGAAATATAGGGCTTATAGGCAGCTTCATAATAGCGTTTGTAGCGGCATCTGCGGCAATACCTCGCGCCCAGGCGTTTGCCGTGTTTGTAGGCACTTCGAAGGTGATAGGCGGCGTAGGCAAGAGTTTCGTTTTTGGCATGCACGTAGCGTTTGCTGCACTTATGGCTATGCTTCTATTGGCTGGGCTTTTCTCGCTCGCTAGAGGCAAGGAGCAGCGCAACTAAAAGTGCAAACATTTAAAATTAGGAATTTGCATAAAGTTATTAGCCAATTCAGATTCCTAATGCTAACGACGCAGCTAAGGCTACTGCTGCTGTGGGGGCATATGAAGATTATCAGGAGTTCTATAAACGTATCGGGTTCAGGATATCACAA
>JAVZPT010000024.1:0-6826 GCA_038881455.1 Candidatus Micrarchaeaceae archaeon
ATATAGAAAGATCCTGGCGACTCTATGTCCTCAAGGTTTATGCCGCTGAACGAAGGGGCGATTGCCTTTACTGCCCTCGTTATGTCTTCTGGGTCAGTGGTGCCGAGCGTTATCGGTATTGCATCTACGCCGCCCAAGTGCTTGAAAAGCAGCGCCTTTCCCTCCATTACAGGCATGGCAGCGTCAGGCCCTATGTTGCCCAACCCAAGAACCCTCGTGCCATCTGTTACTATAGCTACTGCATTCCACTTGTATGTCAGCATGCTGGCCTTGCTTTTGTCTTCGCTTATCGCTCTTGCCACAGCTGCTACGCCTGGGGTATAGAGCAAAGCAAAGTCGTCAAAAGATCTTATGCGCGCTTTTGGCTTTATTGATATCTTGCCCCTGAGCCTTTTCGATACGCTTACTGCTTTCTTGTCCATGTCCATATAAATCATGTGCACGTATAACAAAGCACGGATTTAAATAACTGAACAGCAGGTTTGCGTTTTTATAAAGCGCTTGCATGCGCGCTCCAGGCATGTTGTGCTTTATCTTTGGCTTTACTGCTGCGGCTTCACCGTTGGAAACAGTATTACTTCTTTTATTGATGGCGAATTGGTCAGCAACATTACAAGCCTGTCTATGCCTATGCCTATTCCGGCTGTTGGGGGCATGCCGTACTCTATCGCTTCTAAGAAATCCTCATCGCTAGGAGGCGCCTCTGGGTCGCCTTTTCTTCTTTCTGCATCTTGCTCTTCAAACTTCCTGCGCTGCTCTATAGGGTCTGTAAGCTCAGAGTATGTGTTTGCAACTTCTTTGCCCATTATAAAAAGCTCAAACCTTTCGCTCAGTTTGCTGTTTCCGCGTTTGTCTTTTGTAAGCGGGCACATGAACGAAGGGTAGTCAAGCACGAATGTAGGGTCCTTGGCGTAAGGCTTTATGTACTTGTCAAACAGCGCGTCAGCAGCATGGTATGCGTTGTGTATTGGAGTTTCAAGCGATTCCTTCTTTATAATCCCTTCCGCATTTTCATCGGTAATGGAAGTAACGTCTATTCCAGACCTTTTCCTTATTTCATCAACGAAGTATAATTTTTTGAAAGGCGGCTCAAAGTTTATGCTGCTGCCCTGGTATTCTATCTTGTAAGTGCCATAAATGCTTTTGACAACGCCGCTAAGGAGCTCTTCCGTGAGCTGCATGAACGTGTTGTAATCGCCATATGCCTGGTAGAACTCAAGCATCGTAAATTCTGGATTGTGCTCCGAGTCCACATCTTCGTTCCTAAAATCTCTTGAGAATTCGTATACGCGCTCAAGCCCGGCTATTATGAGCCTCTTTAGGTAAAGCTCATCTGCTATGCGCAGGTACATGTCAACATTAAGGTAGTTGTGGTGTGTTTTGAAAGGCTTTGCAGTGGCGCCACCATATACTGGCTGCAGGATTGGCGTTTCTACTTCCAAGAAGCCCCTATCGTTCAAAAAGTTCCTTATGTAGTCTATGACTTTTGTCCTAGTCCTGAAGACTTTCCTTGCTTCTGGATTTGCTATAAGGTCCAAGTACCTCTTCCTGTAGCGTATGTCTGTGTCTTTAAGCCCATGAAACTTCTCCGGCAGGCTCCTCAGCGATTTTGCAAGAACAGTTATCTCATTCGCGTCAACGCTTATCTCGCCTTTCTGTGTCTTTGTCACGCTGCCTTTTACTCCTATTATGTCTCCTGCGTCTAGCAGTTTAAGCAGCTCTATCGACTGCTTGCTGGCAACGTTTGCCCTTACCATTATCTGTATCTTGCCGCTGGAATCTAGCAGATCATAGAAACGGAGCCTGCCCATCTCGCGCTCGCCAAGTATCCTTCCTGCTACGCTTACCTGCTTGCCTTCAAGGCCTTTGTAGTTGTTCTTTATCTCTTCTGCATGGTGCGTCTGGTCATAATAGTATGGATATGGGTTTATGCCCTTGCTTCTAAGGCGCTCTGCCTTTTCAACCCTGTCTTTCTCTGCCATGCATACACGAATAAAATTAGTACGTATTATTTTAAAACTGCTTGCAGATTAGTTGCAAATTGAGCAATCAAAACAGAAAGGAAACAATCAAAGCCTCAACGCACTACTGCATATGTCTGTGTTTTAGTTTTCTACATTGCAAAGGGCGCTATTCCAGCTATTGCAATGCGCTTGTTAGGCAAGGTTCGCACAAATCAAGTGCGCATATGCTCGCAAAAGCGTTCCCATTTTGCATGGCTGAAACTGCGCAGGAAGCGTTATTAAGCTCTTTTGTGAAAAAGAGTTAAGCCAGGATGGCGGAACCAGGTAACGCGTACGCCTGGAGAATCTCCAGGAAGCGTATGGCTCTTCCGAGCCTTCTGGGTTCAAAACAGCTTAGCTGTGAAAATCCCAGTCCTGGCGATTTAGCGCGCTTGCAAGTTTTGTAAGTTATGCCAGCGAGGCAAATTACAAAATGCATAGCAAAAGCCCCTATCCTTCAGATATGAGAATGTGGGTTGTATGTGCGAACAAGCCTGAGCCGCGTAAGATTATTAAATCTTTGCTGATATAAAGATATAGTATTATCATATACATATAAATTTTGCATTGACATTTTTGCTCATTAATTTGCGCGCTAAGATTTTGATATAGGTGAATTTATGGCAGCGAACGAAAACACGTTGGGTCAGCAGTATTACATACTGCCTGAAGGTGCTACAAGGATATTGGGCAGGGAGGCGCAGCGCGCCAACATTGCAGTGGCGTATGCTGTTGCTAGCATAGTCAAATCAACGCTAGGCCCAAAGGGAATGGACAAAATGCTTGTGAGCGAACTAGGCGACATAGTTATAACAAACGACGGGGCCACAATACTGGAGGAGATGAACGTAGAGCATCCAGCAGCTAAGCTTATGGTAGAGATAGCCAAGACGCAGGACAAAGAGGTTGGTGACGGCACAACAAGCGTTGTTGTTCTTTCAGGAGAACTCCTGAAGAATGCAGGCGACTTGATAGAGAAGGGCATAAACCCAAACACTGTAATAAAGGGTTACGAGATGGCAGCGGGCAAAGCGCAAGAACTTCTAAACAAGTACTCAGTGCCTGTGAGCATTGACGATGACAACCTTTTGGAAAGAATAGTAGAGGTATCTGGCGGCTCAAAGAACATAGGCTCTGATTCAATGCGCAAGTATCTTGGGCAGCTCGTTATAAAAGCTGTTAAGCAGGTCGCGGAAAAGGCAGGAAACAAAATAGTAATAAACAAAGACTACATAAAGGTTGAGAAAAAGGCAGGAGGCAGCACAGAAGACACGCAGCTTATAAACGGCGTACTTATAGACAAAGAGGTGGCTCACCCTCAGATGCCAAAGTCTTTGACAAATGCAAAGGTTGCGCTCCTGGACGTGGCGCTTGAGATAGAAAAGACAGAGACCGATGCGCGCATAGAAATAACATCTCCAGAGCAGATGGAATCTTTCCTCAAGCAGGAAGAGAAGATGCTTAAGGAGATGGTTGACAAGATAGCCAAAAGCGGCGCAAACGCAATATTCGTGGAGAAAGGCATTGACGATATAGCGCAGCATTATCTTGCAAAAGCAGGCATACTTGCGGTGAGGCGCGTAAAGAAGAGCGACATAGAAAAGCTCGCAAAGGCAACAGGAGCAAAACTAGTAACGAGCCTTGATGACCTTTCGCCTAGCGACACAGGCTTCGCAGGCCTTATAGAGGAGCGCAAGGTAGGCGGCGAGCAGATGGTGTTTGTTGAAAAGTGCAAAGATCCGAAGAGCGTGACGATATTTGTGCGCGGCGGAAACCAGCAAGTAGTCGATGAGGTCGAAAGGACCATAAACGACGAGATAGGCGCGCTTACGGCCGCGCTTGAGTATGGCTCTTGCGTATACGGCGGAGGCGCCATAGAGGCAAGCCTTGCAAAGGAGCTTAGGGACTACGCAAACGAGGTTGGAGGCCGAGAGCAACTGGCAATACAGGCCTTCGCAGACGCGCTTGAAGTGATACCTAAGTCGCTTGCTGACAGCGCCGGAATGGACCCGATAGACACTATAGTGCAGTTGAGAAGCAAGCAGAGGACCAAAGAAGGCAGGGCTTACGGAATAGACGTATTCAAGGGCGCTCTGGGCGACATGGGCAAGCTTGGCGTGATAGAGCCTACGAAGATAAAGCTGCAGGCAATAGCGAGTGCCACAGAAGCCAGCGTGCAGATACTGCGCATAGATGACATGATAAGCTCTAAGTCTTCCCGCGGCGCAGGCGCTTCTGGCGCTCCTGGCGGCACGCCAGGGGGCATGGGCGCTGGAGAAGACTGAGCACCTTTGCCTGCTGTTGTTTTACTTTTGCATTTTTGCATATTTGCTTACTTTTCCTGTTTTCTGCTTTTCTTTTTGATTGCTTTTTAAGCCTTTTCAGCGAAGCATTAACATGGCTAAGCTGCTGATAGTTTTCGGGACCCAAGGCGCAGGGAAAAGCAACGTTGTTTCAGGCGTTTCTGATATTGCGAAAGTAGTGAACATGGGCGACGAGATGCTATCGATAGCAGCCCTGCAAGGAGTAACGAATCGCGATGAGCTTAGAAAGCTTCATGCATATTCCGAAAAATCTCAAGAGTGGCGGCTTAAAATTTTGCCAAAAATAAAGGCCATGCGCGGCACAGTGGTCCTTGATACTCATGCAAGCATAAAGCTTGCTGACAGGTATACGCCAGGGCTGACGTTGCGCGACGTAGAGGCGCTGGCCGGCACAGCCAAAGGCATAGTTTATGTAGACGCAACAACAGAAGAAGTCATGAGAAGGCGCGCACAAGATGGCGCAAGGGCGCGCGAGCGCGACAATCCAGATGAGATAGAAACGCACAGGAGCATAAACCTTGCCCTCGCGTCGTTTTTTTCAGCATACCTTAATATACCTCTTTACATAATACATAATAAAGAAGGCAGCCTTCGTGAAGCCCAGGAAAGGCTTAGGGCCATTCTGAAAGAACTTAACATGTAAAAAGTGCCGTTTATGAGCTTTTTCGCGATCTTCTTGGTGCTAGGCGCCGCAGCTTATGTGGCCTTTTCAATATTAATGCAGCGCAAACTGAGCAATCCAAAGAGGCTTAGGGAAATACAGGGCATAATAAAGAGCAAGTCCAAAGAGCTTAACGAACTCAGCAAGAGCCATGCAGATACCGCGGTGTTGGCGCAGAAGCAAAAAGAGCTTACTCCGCTCTTGAGCGAGACCATGAAGCTTCAGTTCAAGCCCATGCTTGTCGTGCTTCCTACGTTCATAATCCTCTATTACGCCGTGCTTCCTATGCTGTTTGCCCCAGGCACAAAACTAAGCCTGTTCTCTTTTACCGTTTCTTACCAAATTTATTTCATATTCTTCAGCTTTATCTTTGGCCTTATCGCTTCTTTAGCGGTCTCTTTTTACGACCGAAAGCAAAGCAAGCGCGAATCAGCCAAAACAAGCATGCAAAGCGCGCAGCAGGACAAGTTTATCTAGGCATTTGCTTAGAAAAGCGCGCTTAGAACGTTTCTATGCTTGGCCAAACTATCTGCTCAGGCTCAGGCCCTTCCTCCTCGGCAACCGTAACTGCGCTCATTCTGCTGTATGCAATTGCTATTATGCATAAGAACGTTACAACGCTTACAATCGCAAGGTATGCTGCGTTGCTGCTCAGGTACTCGAAGCTTGCAGTCACAAGCAGCACAACAGAAATGGAGCCTGCGGCTATGTATGTTTTTCCAAACCTTGCAACCATGAGAAGGCCGCATAAGCCTATGCCAAGCATAAGCACAAGGTTAAGCAGCGAGATTCCGCTTGTATAGTTGACTGAACTGAGGAAGCCAAAAAAGCCAAGGCTTTTGAGCTGCGAGAGCGTGAGCGCATACTGCGGATAGCCGAAGAAACCAAGCAGCGCTGCATCGGCAAGCAGAAAAGCGCCTGCTATGACGCTGAATGGGCTCGCAGTTACCTTGCCTGCTGTTGGCCTTATTTCTCCAATGTTTCCTTCAACCTGCGCGCCGTACTCTTCTTCTTGCCTTTCGAGCCTTTCCTTTACCTGCTCTTCTATAAGCCTTGCAGCCTCGACTTCCTCGTCGGGCTTGGTACTTGCTGTTTCTGCCCTTAGCCTCTGGCCTTGCTGCTTCTGCTGCGCAGCTTCGCTCTCTGGCTGGCGCTTTGGGGCCGTCATGCCCCTTTCTTTGAAAATTAATATGTCATTGATGTCTACTGGCATTCAAACGCCGAAGCTCCTTTTGCGGCTTGCCTGCTCCTTTTTCTTTTCAAATATGCCTAGGTGTTTGGCGCAGCTTATGCAATAGTAGACCTTTTTCCTTTCAAAGAACCTTACGTCGTTTGCAGTATGCAAATCAGTTGAGAAGGAAACCCTCTTCTCAAAGGCTACTGCTTTGTTCCTGGGCACCTTTCTGCCACAGTTATCGCAAGTTATCAGTGCTTCTCGTCCTCTCATGCAAATCTTCTCCTATCTGAATAATAGCGCAAATATTAGGCATGCAACATATTTAATATGTGATGCGCCGCATGCCTGTTCCTAAGCGCAATGCAGCTAAAGCCCGCAAACGGAAGAGATTTATATTGAAAGAGTAATATGTAATGTAGTTATATTGTATATGGCAGGCCTGGTACAATGCGCATACTTGTGCTCAGCAACGTGCCCAAAAGCGTAGACACAGTAGTTTATGGCTTGGGCAACAGCAACATAGTGGCTAAAGAAACAAGCCTGACTAGCGCAGAGCTTGCAGATAGTGTAGCCGGCGAGCTTGGCAGCGGCTACGACGTTTGCGTTGTGCTGGCAAAGGACCCTATACTTGTAAGCATGCTGCTTAACAAGAAAGATGGCA
>JAVZPT010000025.1:0-6596 GCA_038881455.1 Candidatus Micrarchaeaceae archaeon
ACACCAGCACGTTGTGCTATTGCCTTGGGACTACTAGCCTGTAGTACTTAACGGATTTGCTGCGCGTTATTTCTATTATCTGGCCTATCTTTGCCCCGAGGCGCTTTGCTTGCGGATCATCTGCAAATATTTTAGGAATGTTTGCTGCGCTTACGCCAAATTTCTTAAGCACTTCATCTGCTTCGCTCGGGCTAAGTATTTTGTGCGGCGGCACGAGGTAGTGGTCGCTATTCAAACATACACCCAAAAATAGCTACAGGCTTTGGCGTTATCTTTATACAAGAAAAACTATTTATAGCTTTCGGGGATTCTGCTTAGTAGCTTTGCCTACAACGCGGCGCATTATAGAATGCTGCTTAGTTTGTTCGGTTTTTGTCTAACTGGCATACGGCATTTAAAAATACCTCTTGCTTACTCTACTGCGGTGCAAAGATGACAGGCAAAAAAGACATAATGGCGCTGATGAGAGATAATGGGAGCGATAATGACGACTCATACGCGATAGGCATAGTTGGAATGTCAAGGCACGTTAGCCTTTTCCTGCCTGCAGTGGAGAAGGTAAAGACCATAGAGGGAGTAAAAAACCTGCAAGATGAGGTTGACAAAGTCATAATCGGCCTTGGTTTTTCAGAAGGCTACAGCATAGCAAACGTAGGCGAAACGCCAATCACTGGTGCAATAATAGCAATAGTAAAGCTTGCAGTGCAGTACAATCTCGATCTATCAAAAGTAAAAAGCCTTCTTTATTCTACAGAAACGCCAAGCAGTTCATCGGCAAACGATGCGGTTACCATAACTGAGGGCGTAAACAGAGTAGCAAAAGTGCTTAAGGATTGCGGCATTGCAGATATAGGCAGGCTCGAGCCAGAAGACCAAAGGCAGAACCAAAGCGCTTGCGTCTCTGGAGTAGAGTCGCTTTTTTCAATTGCTGCTGCTGGCAAGATAAGCGGCGACACAATAATAGTTACAGCAGACAAGGCATATTACAATCTAGGCTCAAAAGAAGACGAAACAGGAGGCTATGGCGCAACAGCCACATACGTATCGAATATAGGAAGGAACACGAGCGCGCTCAGGCTAACGAAATTCAGAGGATCTTCGCAGAGCGATAACCCAGATTTTGACAAACCCATTTTAAACTGCTCTGACGAGCGCACGGGCGTTGCAAACGTTGCCAAATATCCGATTGTATTCGGCGAATATTCTGAAATAAAATACATGTTCAACGTCTTCGTGGCTATGGAAAAAGCTCTTAATTCAAAGGACATAGACATAAACGCGAAAGACTTCTTCGACAACATAGTTTTTGCCGGGCATGTGCCATATCCTGCAATGCCGCAGAAAGCGCTTGCAAACCTGCTTGTCCATTTCGCGCGAACCGACCAGTCGTTTAGACAGAAACTGCTGAGCGAGATTAATGAGGCAATAGCAAAAGATGATAAGCTTGGAGACAAGCACAGAGAACTGAGACTAGAAGATCTTTACATCGATGGAATTGAGACGCAAAGAGAAACCTTTGAGTTTGTGCTTGACGTAGAAGGGCTATCGCTCAGGATACGCCAGGAGCTTGAGGCGCTGAAACGCCAGAAAAGCAGCAGCGTCTCTGAAGAAAAGCTAAAGAGCGCTTCCAGATCAAAGGCAGGGGCATTGCTTGAATATCTTTCAGAATACAGGGAGAAATACAAGATAGCGCCGAGCAGCGAGCTCGATGCGCTTTTCAGAAGCGCGGAGGAAAAGCTAAGCGATATAAATAAAACTGGCGCAAGCTTGGAAAAGCTCCATGAGGCATTCTCAGAGATAGACGCTTACGTAGGTGCTTACATCAAAAGAAACAAGGAATTCAACAGCATTATAAGGCGCACAAAAATCTACCGTGAAATTGCAAAGAAGATGAATCTGGAAGAAAGCGTAAGGCTTTCAAAGAGCACAGGCAACCTATACACAGGCTCAGCGTTCCAAAGCCTGATCAGCCTGCTTGCGTATTCAGAACCAGGCTATCTTGAGAACAAGCACATACTGTTTACTGGCTTTGGCAGCAAAGAGGGATCGTACGTCATTTTGCTTGAGCCTCAGAACGTGCGCGATTTGGCTAGCAAGCTGCGCAAAGGCGTAGAATTTGAAGAACAAGAAAAAAGCGCGAACAGCATAACGGCAGAAGAATACCGCAAAATAAGAACAGAAGACCGCTTCGAAAGAATAAAACCCATAATTGCAGATACAAGCCCGCTGCTGCAAAACAGTGGGCTTTTTGCAATAGACAAGCAGCTGCTTGCCAATTATTTTAAGAGGTTCAAGGCAGAAACGACGAGCGCATTGGCGCAAACGGCAGAGCCAAAGCCAATGCCGCTCGCAGAAGGCAAAGAGCATGTTAGGGTATGAGCGCTGCCCAGTAGCGGCGCACACAGACCAGATGCGCTTCGCGGGTTTGGGACCTGTGCCAAAAATGCAAGGCCGGTTTGTGCGCCTGGCTCCTTAGAAGCTGCCGATAAGCAAAGAGATAAAAAGCCTTAAGCGAAATATTATTGTGTGGTCTTATGATAACAGGACTTACTGTAAACAGCGTATCTGCAAACAGGCCAACAGGCGAGGCAATAACTAATATGAAGTTCAACATAAACTTCGATGACGTAAAAGTAGAGAATGGCAACGTTGAGGTCTTGTACACATTCACCGCAGACTACCAAGGCGGCGAAAACAACAGCAAGAAAGTAGGAGACCTCAAGATAGCTGGCAAGGTAATTGCAAAGGAAGACAAGAAAAAAGTTGATGAGATAAGCAAGACCTGGAACGACAGGAAGACGCTTCCAATAGATTTTGCCGAAGACCTGATAAACCTGCTCAATTTCGAATGCGGCTCAAGGGGCACTTTGCTTGCGTGGAGCATAGGCCTTGTAGCGCCACTGCCTCTTTCTAGGGCAAAGCTCCAGGAGCAGCAGAAGCCGGCAGCATGAGCGGCAAGCACAACAATTATTAGCATTGCAGCGAAACAATCTTTATGCGGCTTAATGGAATAGTCCTTGACGTCGACACTGTCTACGAAGGCAGCAGGAGCGTGATAAGGCTTTCGGTAAAGACGAGGCAGGGCTTCACTGCTCTTTACGACTACTCGTTTATGCCTTACCTTTACCTTCTGCCCAGAAACGAAAGCCTAAAAGCGGAGACAATCGCAGGCATAAAGGTGCCGATCGGCAACTCAGGCTCGTATGCAGCTGCAGAGCGCATAGAGAAGAAACAAATGAGCCTTTTTGGCAAGCAGGTAAGCGTATTTAAAATATACGCCGCAGATGCAAAAAATATTCCGCTGCTTAAGGAATATTTTGAGGAGTTCGGCTCCTGCTACGAGTACGACATACCTTTCTGGAAGCGCTACCTAATAGACAATGACATTTCGCCGCTATACGGAATAAGCGCTGATGTGCACGAAGAAGCAGGCAAGCTCGTAATAGACAAGGTAGAAAGTTCTGGCGAAGCTGGAATAGCGCTATCGCATCTGTGCTTCGACATAGAAACGTACAATCCAAACACCACCCCAAGAATGGGCATAGACCCAATAATCATGGTAAGCTTTGCCAACGAAAGGCTAATGCGCATGATATCAGCAAAGCGCATTGACAAGGATTTTGCAGTAAAGGCAAAAGACGAGAAGGACATGCTTGAGCTTTTCGCAAAGGAAATACGCGAAGGCGACTATGACATAATAGCAGGCTACAACTCTTCAAACTTCGACATACCCTACATTCTGAAGCGGGCCGAGAAGCTTAAGGCCAATTTCTCAATAAGCAGGTTTGAAAACGAGAAAGTCTACGAAATGCACCATGGTCTGCTGAATCTCGTAAAGATACCAGGCAGGATAAATATCGACATATACAACACGGCAAAGTTCGTTGCTGTGGTGGGCACCGCAGAGTACCTGATAAAGGTAAATAGGTTCACGCTCGGCGAGGTATACAGGGCGCTAACGGGCAAGGCTAAGAAAACAGTGAACAAGCCAGGCATATACCGAATGTACGACTCAGACGGCGCAGAGCTCGATGAGCTTGCCGCTTACTCGCTTGACGATTCTGTATCATTAGAAGAGCTTTATCAATTTTTCATGCCGCTGGAAATGGAAATTTCTAAGCTTGCAGGCACAACCCTTTCCGAAACTGCAGTTTCAACAACCGGACAACTAGTAGAGTATTTGCTGATGCGCTACGCGCATAAAAGCAACCAGCTAATACCTAACAAGCCGGAAGGCGGAGAGATAAGCGATAGGCTCTCTAACCCGTTTGAAGGCGCGTATGTTAAAACGCCTAGCGCCGGAATATACAACAATCTTGCAGTGCTTGACTTCCGTGGGCTGTATCCTTCAATAATAATAGCACACAACATAGACCCGTCTACTGTTCTCGAAGATCAAGACTCAAGCACAGAGTATTACGAATCGCCAACAGGCGTAAGGTTCAGGAAATCGCCAAAGGGCATAATACCAACGCTGCTAGACATTTTGATAAAGGAGCGCGAAGGCGCAAAAAAGGCATACAAGCAAAATCCAGAGAACAAGTCGCTGGGCGCAAGGTCTCAGGCTCTCAAGATAATAGCAAACTCGTTTTATGGCTACTTGGGCTACGCAAGGTCGCGCTGGTACTCAAGGGCGTGCGGCGCAAGCGTAACGGCATACGGAAGGGAGTACATAAAGGATACAATAGAAAAGAGCGAAAGCGCGGGCTTCCACGTGCTTTACTCAGACACCGATAGCGTGGTTTTGCTCCTAGGCAGCAAGACCAAGCAGGACGTTCTTGAATTTTTAAAGAAGGTAAACTCGTCTTTGCCAAAGTCAATGGAGCTTGAGCTTGAGGATTTCTACGTTAGGGGCGTTTTCGTGGGCAAGAAAGGCGAGGGAGAGATAGGCGCAAAGAAGAAGTATGCGCTTCTTTCAGAATCAGGAAGGATAAAGATACGCGGTTTCGAACTTGTCCGCAGGGATTGGTCCAATGTGGCTAGAGAGACTCAGAAACGGGTTCTTGAGGAGATTCTTAAAGAAGGAAGCAAGGAGCGCGCTGTTGCGATAGTGAAAGAAGTAATAAAGAAGCTCCAAACAGGAACTGTTGAGCTTAAAGACCTTGTAATTTACACGCAGCTTAGAAAGGGCATAAATTCATACGATGCAACTTCGCCGGAGCTTGAGGCCGCGCGCAAGGCAATAAGGCGCGGCAAACAGCTTGAAGACATAGAGAACGCCACTGTTGGCTACGTAATAACCAAGCACGGCAGCAGCATATCAGACAAGGCAGAGCTTGAAGAATATGCGCAGGACTACGACGCAGATTACTACATAAACCATCAGGTAATACCCGCTACGCTGAAGATACTCAAGGAACTGGGAGTAAGCGAGGAAGAGCTTAAGGGAGAAGGCGTGCAGAGAAGGCTTGGCGCATAGCATTATGAAGCATGTGATTGTGATTTGATTGTGATTTCATGGACGACTATTCGAGTGCGCGCGAAAGCACAAGGCAAGGCAACAAGGGCAAAGAAGCAGGCGGCGCAGCAAAACACATAGACAGCTATTTAGAATGGCGCGAAGCCGGGTCTTTGTCATACAAGGCACTTGCCTATGCAAAAACATTGATAAAGCCAGGCGCAAAGATGCTAGATGTTGCAAACGCAGTAGAGTCATACGTCTTTGAAAATGGGCAAAGCCCTGCCTTCCCAATAAACCTTTCTGTAAACGAAGCAGCCGCACACTATACGCCCGGAGCAAGCGACACTGCTGTGTTTACCGAACATGACCTTGTAAAGGTTGACTTTGGCTCAAAGAAAGGCGCAGGCGCAGGAGACTGCGCGCTCACCATCGACCTGTCTGGAGAATACTCAAAGCTTGTAGAAGCGAGCGAGAAGGCGCTGCAAGAAGCCATAAGCCTGGTAAGAGACGGCAGGCAAGTAAATGAGATAGGCAAGGCAATAGAAGCAGTGGCAAAAACATACGGCTTCTCGCCTATACGCAACCTTGGAGGCCATGGCATAACAGAAGCAGACTTGCATGCAGACATATTCATTCCAAATTATGACAACGGCGATGATACTGCGCTTAAGGAAGGCCAAGTAATTGCGATAGAGCCTTTCATAACAACAGGCGAAGGCTACGTAGTAGAGGGCACTGTAACCGAGATACTGGCAAAGAATTCTGATGCAAACCCGCGCTCGCAACAGGCAAGGCAGGTCCAGTCGTTTATATCTAATCACTATGGCACGTATCCGTTTGCAATACGCTGGCTTTCTAAAGAATTCGGAGAGTTTGAGGCTAGAAGGGCCATAGCTGAGCTTTCAGCTCTAGGCACAATAGAAACATATCCAGTACTTGTCGAACGCAGCAAGGGCATGGTAGCGCAGTCAGAAGCAAGTCTGATAGTGACCGAGGACTCGTGCGAAATAATTACGAAATAGAGCAAATTGATGCGCTGCAGGCTCAGCATCGGTGAAGCGAGAAATGTAAGGCTTGCAATAGCATACAGCACAACGCAGCGATAATCACGTGCTTTTGCTCTGCATTACACATGCAGAGTCAATGTGAAACATAAAACAAAAAACAATCCATTAAACGCTTACAAAAGCAGCAT
>JAVZPT010000026.1:0-6305 GCA_038881455.1 Candidatus Micrarchaeaceae archaeon
GTTGTAAACGCGCCGCTGCTGCTTGTAGCAAACTACGCGCACCAGCTGTTCATAAACGTATCTACAGCTTACGGCGGCGTGAGCGGAGCCGGTTGGTTCACACAGGGAAGCACAGATACGCTAACTGTGCTAAATCCTGTAGAGAACCTATCTGGCAATGAGCGTTACGCGTTTGTTTCGTGGAGCAACGGCAGCAGGCAGCAAAACCTATCGATAGTGGTAAGCAAGCCCATAAGCATAAGGGCACTCTTTGCAGATGAATACAAGGTAAGCATTATTGGAAGAAACCAAGAAGGCAACCCAATAGCAGTTGCGTACTATCTTTACAATAATACTAAAATAAACAGCACAAGTTACATTGAAAGCGGCAATTACAAGATAAGCGGTGCCTTTTACAAAGGCACCGAAATGAACTTAAATTATTCGTTTAGCGTATCAGGCCCTGAAACGCTCAACATAACGCTGCCTGTATATGGCGTAAATATAAGCACAAGAGACATATTTGGATTTCCGGTAAATGCAACTTTGCTAATCAGGTTTGAAAATGGAACTTCGATACAGAGCTACTCTGGACCTTTAGGCACATTGCATATAGAAAATGTTCCGTATGGCTTTGCCTCTGGTTCGGCATACTATTTGTTCAAAGAAAACTTCTCCACGGAAGATGGCAGGCAGGTATCGCTTGTTTTTGTCTCGCCTAGCAGTCTTCTTGTGGTTATTGTTTTAGTGCTTGTTTTTATTCTGCTCCTTGTATGGATTAGAAAAGAAAGGAATATGAAACAAACAAGTGAAAAAGAATAGGCGATATTATGGCGAAGGTATCTATAATTGTGGCGCCTTATGACTTCAAGGATGAAACGCTAAGGCAGGCGTTGTTGCTGTTTGGCAAGAAAGGCATAAGACACGAGATACTGAGTTTGGCAAGCGGAGAGTGCAAGGGCTATCATGGGCACACGGTAAAGCAGGATGGCCGTGCAGATGAGTTTGAGCCTGTTTATTCCGACGCCATTCTGCTTGTGGACGGACCTGGAATAGAGTCAACTAGGCTTTACGAAAACAGGCAACTGCTTGACAGACTTAAGGCTGCGCGCGATAACAAAAAGGTCATTGCTGCAGTAGGCAACGCAATAAAGGCAATTGCAAAAGCCAACATAATAAAGGGCATAAAGATTGCAAACAGCGAAGATGCAGAGACAAAAAGGCTAGTGGGCTTATACAAGGGTTCTTTGGCAGAGGACCAGCTTGTAGTCGACTCTGGCATAATATCTGCAAGCGATGGTTCGCAAATGCAAGCGTTAGTCGATGCTGTTGCAGAAGCGATTGGCGTTAGCTAACTACGGCCACGTGTGAAATGCGCAGGTTATCTGCAAAAAAGCAAAAGAAAGGCGTGGCAACTGCTGAATGGCCTTCTAGTCGCTAGCTCGCTGCTTTTTTGGCATAAAGACATGCCTTTCCGCACCGCATTCGCATCTGTATGCCAAATATTTCCTGCCGCTTGCAAGCCTCACAGTGCAGTTTATTCCAGGCACCAAAAGATTGTTGCAACTTTTGCATATTCTTTGCTCTTGCTCCTTTGGAATCTTAACTTTGTAATGTGCGCTTATTAGCCGCGCGAGCCTTACGTAGCGCTTCTCAAGTTGCCTGGACTGCTCTGTGTTCTGCCTTGCCATGGCATACGCAAGCTCGAGCAGGCGCGAAATCCTGCATTTGGCGATCTCCTTTACTATGTCTTTGCTTTTCACAAGGAAGAATAGCGCAAGACCTATTTTATGCTTTGCGCAATTTTGTGCTTTGCGCGCCGCTTGTTTCCTGCATGCTTCTAGCCAAGCTAGGCTTGGGCGCAGCCTGCTTTATTAGGTCAGCCAGGCATAGTGTAGTTGTTGTGAACCCACGCTGGCTTGGGCGTGTGGCTTGGAAGCGTGCCGGTGAAATTGTCAAGCTGGTAAATCATTATTTGGTGCGTGCCGTTTATGTAGTTTATGCCTGTAAAGTTGCTTGGATATACTAACTTAAATCCAGGAAGGTTTCCAAGGTAGAATGCTCTGTAGTAATTGGAGCTGTAAAATTCGGATGGCGCGGTTACTGTTCCATTCTCGTTTGGCAGGTAGAGCAGCATGAATGCCAAGAACGGCTCGCCTTGTATGCTAACAGAGCCCTGGAAGAATTGTTGGTTCGCAACAAGCCTTGCGTTTGAAGCCGTACCGTTTGCATAGTAAAGCGTCTCTGCTGTGGTGTTGCTGTTCAAAGGCACGCAGTATGTTGTGTTTGTAAGTGTGTCGCCTAAAAGCACAATTCCCTTGAGCAGAGTTTCGTTCTTAAGGCTCTTTATAGGCGCGCAGTAGCTGCTTATCGAGCTTGTGTTTTCTGGAACAAGCAAAACAGCGGGGTCATGGTTTATTTCGCATTGAGAAGTGCCAAGCACATAAGGCTGTCCTGTTCCGTTAGCGGCTGCTTTTGCAAAGGCCATGCTTGTCTGGTTTATGTCTATGCATGCAAGAAAGTCGAGGGCGCCCCATTTCTGCGTAAGCGCGTTGTCAAAGAGCACGTATTTTGCCTGAACAGAGTTGGAGAAGTTTGCAAGGTTTGCAGGCCCAAAGCCATCTTGTGGCCCAAGGACGTAGCGCGCAGCTGTTTCGTAATCGAGTTGTGGCACTGCGTTGTCGCCTCTTAATACGGCGTTGCTGTTGCCAAACCAATTGATCCAGTCGCCGTAATCCCACCATGAAAGTATGCGCGGCCCGTAAGGCCCGACATTGCTGCGCATCCATGCGGCAGCGCTAAGCCAGTAATTAGGCACCTGGTTGCAGAACATATCGTATCCTACCGCATTGCCTCTGTTAAGTATTGTTGTGCAGTTGTTTGCATTTACGTAGCCGCCGATGACTCCTGCGAAAGCAGGAACGGCCTCGGCAAGCAGCACTATTGCGATTATTGCGTACGCTATGTATGTTGCTCTTTTGCTGAATTTCTTATTTAGCAACATAAAGAGCTCGCCAATCAATGCGGACAAGGCAAGTATGTAAGCAACGCCAAAATGTGGCAGGTACTTGACTTCTACCATTGCGGCGAACGCAAGCGGTATTACGATCCAGAACATAAGTATGCTTGCGTTTGAATTCCTGTAGAATATGGCATATATCGATACTATTACAAAAAGTATCAGAATAATCCAGACTAGCGCATTTATGCCTATTATTCCGAAGCCTGCGCCGGCAAAGTTGAAGCCGATGCCTGTTGGCTCATATTCCTGCACAGTCATAAAGAGCGGGCTTGAAGGCGTAGTAAAGTGGAGGCTCAAAGCAATGTATGACTTTATAGGGTTGCCAATGGGAGTTGCAAAAACAGCTATAAGCGCCAAAACAACAAGCAAAGCAAGCCACATGTAATAAGTCGTTCTTGTTATGTGGCTTATTATGCCGCGCCTCTTCAGGAACTTGGGCCCATACTCGAACACAAGCACCAAAATAAGGGCTATTAGAGGGAAAGAAACTATAACAGGTATGCCGAATAGGCTTGGTATGCGGTGGAAAAGCGATGATTTGTATGGGTCAAAGATCGCATACGTGAATGCGATTATTCCGATTACGACTGCGTTTGCCTTATAGAAATCCTTTAGGTCTTTGTTCCTCAAAACGTCTATTGCGCCCTGAGAAACTATGTAAAGCGCAAGTACGCCTGCGTCAACAGTGAAGTAGTGGGCTCCTAGGAACGTAGAGGCGAAGGCTATTCCAGCAAGTACAGCGTACCTTAGCTCTTTGCTGTTGTTCATTGCAAGCAGGTAAGTGGCGTAGAAGAAGAACATTGAAAATATGCCCCAAGGCTCAAGAAGCTGCTCGCCTGCAATGAACGTTGTAATTAGCACGGGCATTGAAGTGGCGAGCGCAGCGCCTATAAGCGCAGGCTTTTCTCCAAATTCATAATAAAGAAACATGAACACCGCGAAAACGAGCAATGCAGCTGTTATCGGCGGGTAGAAACTGCTTACATAACTAAGCAGTGCATTGCTTATGCCGCTGCTTGGCGGATTCGCAATTGAATACCAGAATGCTTCTAAATAAGGTATAAGCGGCTCCATCCTGTGCGCAGCGCCGCTTGTAAGCGTGGGCCATGCCGCAAAGTCGTGCAGGTACTGGTAGCCATAAACAAGTATGGATTTGGTGCTTAGCATGTCAAAATACGGGTCAAACTCAAAATACGTGGGCGCCTTGCCTATGTTTGCTATTCTGCTTACAAAAGCTACTAGCATGAGCAGCCCAAGCAAAAGCCAGACTAGCTTCATGTCTTTGTCTTTTTCCTTTGGCTTTTCTGGCACAAGAAGCAATCGTTCTTCGCGCTCGTGCTCGCTGAGAAGCTTTCTCTCTTCTTCCTCGTGCAGTTGCCTTATGCGCGCGCGCTCCTCCGGGCCCGCCTGGGCGAGCATCTCCATCTCCTTTGCGTGCCTGTCTGCAAGCTGCCGCTCCTCTGCTTCGTGCTGCCTTACAAGCCTAAGGTCTAGGCCTAGCTCCGCAATGCGCTGCCTTATCTCTTTTATATCACGAAGCCTTTCCTTCTCTTCGCCGGCACGCAATGCCCTCGCGCTCGGCAGCTTTAGCATTCCTTGGTACCAGATAAGGCCTATGCCTATTAGCGTAAGAACAAAAGCGTTTGCCTCAAATAGCCCGGCTGAAAAGGTAAAGGCGTGGATATAATCCATGAAGTAGCTTTCAAACCAAGTAAGCGTTGGAGGAAATATCAGACCAAAAACAAAGCCAATAACAAGTATCTCGAATAGGTGCAGTTTGGTCTTACCAAGAAGCGCATAAGCAAGCGCAAAACCAGGCGCTATAATTGCAAGTATTGCTATCAAATATGAAGCAAGGACAGACATAGGAACCAGTTTTCACGTTCAGGAATAATAACCTTTTTGCGCAAAGGTTAATAAACGCTGGCTACATGAAAAGCGAAACATGTGTGATAGGCGCAGGCACCGCAGGGCTTCTGCTAGCCAGCTCTGCGGCCAAGATGGGCCTTAAAGTAAGCGTGTATGATACAAAAGCAAGACCTGGCATGCCTCCAAGCGCAAGCGGCATACTTTCAATAAAGGGGCTTGATGGGCTTGGAATTCCTTACATGAGCGCAGTGCGCAACACGCTTTACGGGGCAAGGATACACGCTGGCAGCGCGCAGCTTACGGTTTTGGCTAAGGAGAAGAAGGCATACGTTCTGGACAGGCCTGCCTTAAACGAAATTTTAATAAGCGAAGCAGAGAAGAACGGTGCGAGAATCGTTTTAGGCAGCCGCATAACTGCGCGCGAACTTGATGTGTTTTCGAGGTCGTGCATAATAGCAGGCGCAGACGGCGCGGTTTCCATGGTTTCAAAGCACTTCAGAATGGGCGCAATAAGAAAGTATGTGCTGACATACAAGGCTGTTTTCGAATTGCCTAACGATGAGCGTTCTGTAGACCTGTACTTTGACAACAGCATTGCACCTGGGTTCTTTGCGTGGCTATGCCCAATTTCAAAGTACGAAGTTGAAGCAGGGATAGGCGTAGACTCTTCGCGTGGCAATGCAAAATTAGCGTTCAGCAGGTTTATGGCAAAATACGCAAAATCTGTGCTAGGCGATTCAAAAATGCTAAATGCGTATGCAAGCATAATTCCGATAAGCTCGGCAAAGCAAATAGTAAATGAAGAGCACGAAGTGCTTTTGGTGGGTGACGCAGCAGGCCAGGTAAAGGCAAGCACTGGTGGCGGAATAATCTATGGAGGCAACGCGGCATTGATGGCTGCAAAGGCAATATACGAACACGTTATGCACAACGCTCCGCTTGGCGCCTATTCTGCCTCTTTTTCAAAGTTGTTTGGCACTGACATGCGCCTCCATGGGCTTGTCCGGTTGCTTTACTCTTCGCTGAGCCCTGGCTCAATGTCGCTACTTATAAAAGCGCTTGCAAAATTAGGGTTTGGGGATAAGCTGAGCAAATACGGTGACATGGACAGCGTTTTGCTAACTTTTAAGCGCATGCTGCATCTGGCGCGATAAATTGCTCTGCAATAACTGCCTGCTTTATCATTTGGGCTCTTGCTCTTTAGACTCTTGATCTTTGGACTCTTGATCTTTGCGACTTGCGTTTTCCAGAAATTTACCCATGACATCGTCCTTTATAGCGTCCCTGAATGTTGTGTCGTTATTGTGAGGCTTGGAAGAATTGCTGGACTGACCTCCTCTTAGTATACCACGCAGATCTCGGCGCAAACGCGACAGCCCTTGGCGAAAAGGATTAAGTTTGTCGCCCAAATCGTAGTTTGCAAAATCTGAGTAAA
>JAVZPT010000027.1:0-6150 GCA_038881455.1 Candidatus Micrarchaeaceae archaeon
CTATCCACCCCGAAGGGTGTGGGTTTTACGCCACATTAGATAAAGGCAGTTCCGATAGCTTGCCATCTGTAGGCGATGGCAAAACGTCTCTTCAGAGATGGTCGTGCGTAGCATACCTTCACAAGAAGGGAAGCTACATTCTTTAGGAGGGGGAGGTGGAAAGCATGCAATTTTGGCATATGCTCAAGAGCTGCAATAAGTACGCGACTATTTGCGACGGCTTTGCCTTTTTGTATATCTAGCTTCAAGGCTTTGATGCGGCTGTAACAACACTATGACCAACAATGCTAGATCCTAACTGCTTTAATGCTTTTAGGTAAAACTCTGAAGCCGTCGTGCATGAGAGTAACGTAGCCTAGGGAATCGGGAAACGGCATAAATTCGCGATTGAGCGTGCCGCAAAATATGTTTTTCCCGTTTGCGCTTAGGTAGTGGAGATGCCCCAGAAATAAATATTCTTGACCTTTTATGCCAAACAACTTTCTCACAAGGAACGCAAGAATGTTGGGCGCTATGTTGAGGCTGATTCTATTCGTTGCTTTGACAAACTCATAGCCAATTGCTTCTATGGCTTTACTTTTCTCAAGGTTTCCGTGAAAGAAATTCATATTGCCTATATGAAAAATGATTAGCCCGTTGCTTTCAGAATTTATCGGTTTGAAATGCTCTATTATTTTTGCAACGGACTTGTCATCAGCGTATTGGTAGTCGTTATCGCCAAGCATTACTATTGATTCTTTTAAAGGGAATATGTCGTTCAGTTTAGTATAGAATGTTTGGTATGCTTTCTTGTGGTTCCTGAATCTGCTAAGTTCTATGTTATCGCCGAGCATTACAAGATTGTCGGGATGCTCGTGCTTTACAATTTCGTGAACGGTCCTAAGCCTGCATATAGGATAGTGCACATCAGAAAGCACAAGAAGTTTCTTTGCCAACGAATCACAGCGCTTTGTGCTCTTATTACTATATTGCCTTAGCATCAACCACTTTTGCTCCCTGTTCAAGCCTCATTAGCCTTACACCGCTTGCTGATCGGCCTGTATGCCTTATAGAAGCTATCGGAATGGCTATGCTCACCCCTTTTGAGTTCACTATTAGAAGTTTTTGCTCGTTAGCTACGAAAATTGCCTTTGCAACTGCCCCTGTCTTATCATTAACCTTGAAGTTCCTCACGCCAGAGCCGCCTCTGCCTTGGAGCCTGTAGCTCTCTACAGAGGTAAGCTTGCCAAAGCCCTTTTCAGATATGCTCAGCACGCTTCCAGAGTCGCTTGCTGGCAGCACGTTTATTGCGGAGTCGCCAGCTTGAGGCCTTATTCCGCTTACTCCTGCGGCTACTCTGCCCATGTCCCTTAGTTCATTCTCGGCAAATTTTATCGCTTTGCCGTTCCTTGTGGCTATTATTACATAAGGCATTTTGGCAAGTATCGCAACATCTGCTATGCTGTCTTCGCCTCTCAGCACGATGGCCCTTACACCTGTCCGCCTTGGCCTTGAGAATAGCTTTGCTCGCATTTTCTTTATGCGGCCGCGCTTTGTAAGGAAAAGTATTTTGCTGTTTTCAAAATCAGCAATGTTGAACGCATCTACGACTGCTTCGCCTTCGTTATTAAGCGCCAGAAGATTCGAGATAGACCTGCCTTCAGAATATCTGCTGCCTTCTGGCACATTATATGCCTTGAGCCAGAAAACCCTGCCTTTGTTAGTTACGAACAAAATGTAATCTTTGTTGTTGGCAGCGACTACGCGCTTTACGAAGTCGCCTTCCTTAAGGTTTACCGTTATTACGCCTTTGCCTCCGCGCTCCTGCTCCTTATAAGTTGCAAGGCTAAGCCTTTTTACATAGCCTGAATTTGTAAGCAGTATGGCTACTGGCTCATTTGCTATCAGGTCTTCGTCCTTTATCTCGCTTGGTTGCTCCATGAACACTAGCTCTGTTCTCCTTGGCCTTTGATACTTGCTCTTGAGCTCGAGCGTTTCCTGCTTTATTATTTCGTCAACCTTATTGGGTGAAGAGATTACCTCGGAGTAGAATGATATTTTCTCTGTTAGCTCTTTCTTCTCGCTTTCCAGCGCGCTTCTCTCAAGCTTTGTAAGCCTTCCTAGGCGCATATCAAGTATAGCTGCTGCTTGTTTTTCGCTCAGCCTTAGTTTGTCCTGAAGACCTTCTTTTGCCTCGCCTGCGCCTGCGCTGCTGCGCACAATCTCTATTACCTCATCTATGTGTTCTATGGCGTTGAGGAGTCCGTCAACAATGTGGTCCCTTTCTCTTGCAACTTTAAGCTCGTATTCGCTCCTTTTCTTTACTATTTCCCTTCTGTAATTTACAAAAGCAGACACCATTTGCAAGAGATTGTAGCTCCGTAGGTCGTTGCCCTTTACTGCGAGGTTTATTATGGGCAAAGTGATTTCTAGCTGCGTATGCTTGTAAAGCTGATTTATTACCTGTTCTGCGTTAGCCCCGTTTGAAAGATAAATCTTTATGCCTATTCCGCTCTTGTCGCTCTCGTCATGTATGTCCCTTATTCCTGTTATTGTCTTCTGCTTTGCTAGTTCTACTATGCTTCTAACGAGCTGTGCTTTGTTTACACCGAAAGGCAGTTCACTGACCAAAAGCTCGCCGTTTTTATCATTGGTGATTTTGGCGCGGAGCAGAAGCTGCCCTCTTCCAAACCTATAGCCATTCATTGCATTTCCGGACATTATGCATATGCCGCCCGTAGGGAAGTCTGGTCCTTTTATTATCTTTAGCAGATCGTCTATGCTTGCGTTTTCGTGGTCGAGCACATACACAATTGCATCGCAGACCTCTGCAAGGTTGTGCGGCGGCATGCTTGTAGCAACGCCTACTGCTATGCCTGACGCGCCATTTACGAGCATGTTTGGCAGTTTAGAAGGCAGCACTGCTGGCTCTTGCTCTGTGTTATCGAAGTTGGGCACAAAAGGCACGGTTTCTTTGTCCAAATCTTCTAGCATTTCCTCTGCAAGTTTGGCAAGCCTTACTTCAGTATAGCGCATAGCTGCAGGAGGGTCGCCATCTATGGAGCCCATGTTTCCTTGGCCTTCAACGAGCACATGATTCATTGAAAATCCTTGGGCTAGGTGTACTATCGCATCGTAAACGGCAACGTCGCCATGCGGATGATATTTGCCTATTATCTCGCCAACAATTCTGGCGCTCTTTTTCGTAGGCTTGTCATGTGTATTGCCAAGCCTGTACATTGCATAAAGTATGCGCCTTTGCACAGGCTTAAGCCCATCGCGAATATCTGGTATTGCCCTTCCAACAATAACGCTCATGGCGTAGTCTATGTAGCTTCTTTGCATCTCGTCCTCTATTGGAACCTTGGTTATGTTTGCCATGAAGCTTCACCGCTTTTCTATATATCAAGCGAAACTGCTTCGCTTGCATGCTCTTCAAGAAACTTCCTTCTCTTCTGAACGTCAACGCCCATCAGTATTTCGAAAAGCTCGTCGGCGCGCTGCGCATCGCTTATGGTAACCTGCTTAAGCATCCTGCTCTCTGGATTCATAGTGGTGCTCCATAGCTGCTCTGGGTTCATTTCTCCTAGTCCTTTGTACCTCTGCACATCTGCACTGTTGCCGAACTGCTTGAGCTTCTCGTTCAGCTCGCTATCAGAATAGCAGTATGCCAATTCTTTTCCCTTGGAAACCTTGTAAAGAGGGGGCTGGGCTATGTATACGTAGCCCATTTCGATTAGCTTGCGCATAAATCTGTAGAAGAACGTTAGCAAGAGCGTCTGTATGTGGCTTCCGTCAACATCTGCATCGCTCATTATTATGATTTTCTTGTAACGAACTTTTTCATGATTAAATGTTTCCTTTATCCCTGTTCCCAGAGCAGTGACAAGCGTATTCAGCTCTGCGCTATTGAATATTTTGTCTTCGCTTGCCTTTTCCACATTGAGTATTTTGCCCCTTAACGGCAGCACTGCCTGCGTCTGTTTGTCTCTGCCCTGCTTGCTAGACCCGCCGGCGCTTTCGCCCTCAACTACGAAAAGTTCGGCAATTTCAGGATCGTCTACAATGCAATCTGCAAGCTTGCCGGGCAAAACTGCGCTTTCGAACAAGCTGCGCTTTCTCGCAAGCTCCTTTGCTTTTCTAGCACTTTCGCGCGCCTCCATCGCAAGCAGCACTTTGCCCAAAATCGCCCTTGCATCTTGCGGGTGCTCCTCGAAATATCTTGAAAGCGCATTATATAGCGTGGTTTCGACTGCGCTCTTCATTTCAGGATTGCCAAGCTTCTCTTTTGTTTGCCCTTCAAATTCAGGGTTAGGTATTAGCACGCTTATTACGGCTATCAAACCCTCGCGTGTATCTTCTCCTGTAACCCTGCTTGGGTCTTTGCCTTCCTTTGACATATAATTAAGTATAGACCTTGTAAGCCCAGTATGAAATCCAGTTACGTGAGTGCCGCCAGACTCTGTACGTATGTTGTTTACAAAGGACTCGATCCTTTCATCGTAGGAATTTACATACTGCAGTGCAAAGGAGATGCTAACGCCGTCTGCTAGCTTTTCGCTTCTTATTATAGATGTTATTGGCTGCTGGTCCTTTCGCATATAATTTATAAGGTCCTCTAACCCTTTTTCAGAAGCAAAAACTTCTTGCTCGTGCCTATTGAACCTGTCATCGACAAATTCTATGCGAAGGCCCTTATTCAAGAAGCACGTGTATCTTAGCCTCTCTTTTATGAGCTCAGAATCAAAACGCGGGTTTTGGAAAATCTCTGGATCAGGTTTGAATAGTATAGTTGTGCCTGTACTGTCGCTGCTGCCCAGATCCTGGAGCGGACCTTTAGGCATGCCCCTTGAGAATTCTTGATAAAACTGCTTGCCATTTTTGAACACAGTAACGTTAGTATATTCAGATAACGCGTTCACCACAGTAAGCCCTACACCGTGTAATCCGCCGGCTATTTTGTATACGTCGTTGCTGAACTTTGCCCCTTTGTGAAGCGTCGTCATTATAACCTCAAGGGCGCTCCTCCCAAACTTGGGCATAATGTCTACCGGTATGCCCCTACCGTCATCAGACACTTCTGCTATGTCTCCGGTTTCGTCTTGCGAAAGCCTTATCTTTATGTTTTTGGCGTAGCCTGCCATGGCTTCGTCTACTGCATTGTCTACTATTTCCATGAGCAGGTGCATTACTCCAGAGGTTCCTGTCGAGCCAATATACATTGCCGGCCTTTTCCTTATGCCTTGTGTGCCCTCAAGAACAATTATCTTTGATGCGTCATAATCGCTGGCTTCTGCTGCACTTGCCATATAACTCAACTGCGCCCTGCAATTAGATTGCATTTAAAGAAATATAAACCCTCGCATGCCTCTATGACGTCGAAAGATAGGTTTAGAAAGTGCGTTGGTTGCAGCGCAAAAAGCCGATAAAGGCAAGTTTCAGCTTACCTTTATAATTTAGTCGCCCATAAATTACAATGTGGTTTAATGGCAAAGAAAAGGATACTTATTCTTGGAGCTGCGGGAAGGGATTTTCACATGTTTAACACCCTTTTTAGAGACGATGATGGCTACGACGTAGTTGGCTTTACTGCGGCACAGATTCCTTTTATAGAAAACAGAAAGTATCCAAAAGAGCTTAGCGGAAGCTTGTACAAGGAAGGCATACAAATATACGATGAAAAGGACTTGGCAAAATTGATAAAGGAGCTTAAGGTAGATGTTTGCATACTTGCATACAGCGATTTGAGCGATGACGCTGTTATGGAAAAGGCGAGCATAGTAAATGCAAACGGCGCTGACTTTTGGCTCGTTGCCCCGCAGTCGAGCATGCTAAAGTCAACGAAGCCAGTCATAGCGATCTGTGCAGTAAGGACCGGAGCAGGCAAAAGCCCAACCGCCAGGTATGTTTCGAAACTTTTGAGAAGCCTGGGAAAGAAAGTGGCAATAATAAGGCACCCTATGCCTTATGGAGACCTGAAGAAACAGGCTGTGCAACGATTTGCAAGCATCAAAGACCTCGACAAGTACAAAACTACTATAGAAGAGCGCGAAGACTATGAGCCGCACATAAAGAACAGGTTCGTCGTGTTCTCCGGGGTAGACTACGGGCGAATACTAAAAGAGGCAGAAAAAGAGGCAGACATAATACTTTGGGACGGTGGAAACAACG
>JAVZPT010000028.1:0-6122 GCA_038881455.1 Candidatus Micrarchaeaceae archaeon
GCGCATGCCAATAGTCTTTGCGTAGCTACCTCTGTTTACGACTCCTTGCTCTATGGCGAGAGAGCGAAAGCTAGACTCCTCGACATACACCTCTGCGTACTGAGCCTTTTCTGTTGACAGTCTGAGCGCATAATCTGCTATGCTTTCCTGCATGTACATGAACCTGCGTGCAAAAACAATATATATGCTTGCTTAGCCTGTGCGAACAGCAAACTAAAAGCTCGGCGAGCACAATTATAAATACTTTCCACAAACAATATACTTTACACAACGCAAAGCCACAAAGCAAAATGTGTTGGGGTGACATTATGGCAAAAACCGTTTATTCTACGCTTAAAGAAATAGTTTCCCCAGAGCATACTGCGCTGATTGTATGGGACGTACAGAAAATGCTCGTAGAACGCATATTCAACAAAGAAGAGTTTATGGGCACTCTGCAAAGCCTTGTCGAGAGCGCAAGGCGTGCAGCAATTCCTATATTCTTTACAAAGATAACCCCATTGCCTGAGAGATTCGAGTCTGGAGCAAGGCGCGCAATGGCAAGGAATTGGGGCTCTATGGCCAACGACGCAAGCGCGTTTGAGCTAGCCATTCAGCCAAAGGAAGGCGAGATTGTCATCAACAAGAATACCGCGAGCGTTTTTGTTGGCACAAACTTCGAGCTTATGGCGAGGAATGCGGGCATAGAGGCTGTTGTGCTTACTGGCATAGCTACTGAAATAGGCGTAGAGTCCACTGCGCGCGACGCGCTCAACAGGGGCTTTTATGCGGTCGTAGCCAAAGACGCTGTCTCTTCTGGCGACAAAGAGGCGCATGAAAGGTCGCTTGCCAACATGCAAAGACTTCTCACCCTTGCAGCTTCTGAAGAGCTTATGAATGCTTGGGAATCCAAAAATAGCAAATAGTAGCTAACGAACTACTTATTTGTAAAGAGCTATGCCAGCGCTTCTTGCTTTTTCTTCGTATCTCTCTATGCTTTTTTCAAGCTTGCTTACCCTTGCAGATCTCGCATTGAGCCTGCGCTCTAGATTTCTTGTCTTCTTGCGCTTGAAAAGCCTGGCAAAAATGCCGCTGTTTGACTCGAGCTCGCGGCGCGCATTCTGGAGCTTCTCAGCTTCTGCCGCAGCCTTCTTAAGAAGCCTTTCGCGCCTTTGCCTCAGAATTGCATGAAGCTCCTGCGTATACTGCGAAACTGCTTCTGCGCTGGTTGCAGTGTAGACTATTCCATAAAGCATGAGCAGCAGCATCTTTTTGTTTGCGTATGCAAGATCGCAGGCCTTTGCAAAAGACTCTATTGCGTTCAAGTACTCCTGCTGCTCTTTTGCGCTCATGCGCTTTATGTTGTGCACTAGCCTGTGGGCGCAAATGGCCTCGTAATCTGCTGTGCCTATTATCTTTGCTATTGCCTTGGCGTGCTCGCTGACATTAAGCAAGGTCGACTTTGCCTTTTGCGCGCCAGAAGCAGCAAGCTCTTCCTGCAACATCTCTCGCCTTACCTTCATTACCGCTTCTTTTTCGATTGTGCTGAATCCAGTGCGCTGATACGGTTCTTCGATAAGGCTCTGCATGCATTCACCTAAAGGCTTAGAAACATCGGAATGCCCTGCTCCATCTTGTCAAGTTTGAAGAAACCGACGCGCTCAAAATTCACGGTGTCGCCCTCGCGTAGCTCTTTTGCATACGCCTCTACAAGGCCTTGCTTTATCACAAGGCTGCTGCTGTTGTATTTGCCATTTACCATGAGATCGCCTACAAGAGCCACCTTGCACTGCATGCAATTTCCTTCGTTTACCCATTGAAGCTTTGGAGCGCTAGCAAGCAACTCAGGGCTAGGCTCTACGAAACTGGCCTCTATCTTATTTCCTAAAAGCTTTATAACCTTAACGCAGGCAAGGTCCTTGAGGCAGAATATGCTGTTGACATGCAGCTTCCCTGCATCGCGCTTCTCTATGTAGAACTTGCTTGAAACTGCGTACTTTCTGAAACCAATATTCGCGCTTGGGTGCAGCCTAAGCGACACCTCGCTGCTTCTGAGCCCCGAAACATCAACCTCAAACGGCTCGGTTACTAGGAAAAGCCTTTTTGCAACCCCATCTATTAGCTTCCTGTTCTCTGCAAGCAGCATCGACATGCTTACTGCGCTGTCTGTTTTGCTCATTCCGAACCTGAGCACGAAGCGCCTTATTGCTTCTGGCTCTATTCCGCGCCTTCGCAGTGCCGCTATTGTAACAAGACGCGGGTCGTCGTATCCTGAAACGTAGCCCTTTTCTATAAGCTCTTTAAGCTCGCGCTTGTGTGTAGAGGTGCCTATTATCTTAAGCCTTGCCATATCGTGAACGCGCGGCACACGCATGCCAAGGGCCAACAAAACAGCCTTGTAAAGGTCGTCGCTGAGTTCATACTCCTTGCTCCTTATCGCATCTGTTATTCCGTGCACTGAATCGTTTATTGGCGTGTTGAAATAGTAAGTAGGCCAGACCTTGTATTTGCTTCCCTGCCTGTAATGAGGGTGCAGCTTTATCCTAAGTAGCGTTGGGTCGCGCATTACCGTGTTTTCTGAGCCCATGTCGCCTTTGAACCTAACAACAGCAGAGCCTTCTTTGTAATCGCCTGTAAGCATGCGCTTGAAGTACTCTGCGTTTTCGCTGGGCGCCTGACTTCTGTGCTGGCATTCGCGCTTGTTGGCCCTATTCTTGTTTATGGTATCTTTGTCGCAAAAGCAAACGTAGGCGCCGCCCTGCTCGATGAGCTCCATGGCATAGCCGTGTATCTGCTCTATCATATCGCTTGCATAATATTCTCCGTCAAATTTTATGCCAAGCCACTGTGCGTCTTGCTTTATCGCTTCTACAAACTCTTGCTTGTCTTTATCTGGGTTTGTATCGTCGAAATAGAGGAAAAGCTTGCCCTTGTACTTTTTGGCAAACTCCTGGCTAAGGAAAGCTTGCTTTGCGTTGCCTATGTGCATGTAGCCGTTCGGCTCTGGCGGAAACCTTGCTGCAAAATTGCCAACTACTGCGCCCTCAAGCACCATGTTTGGAGCAGAAGTTTGCTCTTTTTTCTTGCGCTCCTTCTCTTCAAACTCTTCCCTGTAAGGCGCATACGCTTCTAGCAGCGCGCCCTTGCTCATTCTGTTTACCGTACCGACTATCTCCTCAAGTTCCTTTTCCAGACCCTTAAGGTCTGCCCTGAGCTCTGGCTTTTCAGCAAGGAGCATGCCAAGCACAGGAGCTACTTTTGCACTGCCATAATCTATTGCGTTCTTAAGCGCAAACTTTAAGGCAAGCGACTTTATAGAATCGTTAAGCACGGCCACCATCAGTTTTCAATGCTTGCGTTCAAGCTGTTTATAACGCCATTGCTGCTTGCGAGCACGCTAATCGACACATTGACGCTGCTTGCGTTAGGCGCAAACTGCAACAGCATAGAGTGCGAGCGCAAGCTGGCAGGTATTTCAAGATTTGCGCTTGAACGCAGCTCGCTGAAGTAAAAGCTTTCGTTGCTTGGCAGCTCTATCTCTGCTAACGCAGTCGCGCTTACGCAGCTAAACAAGGAATACAAGTGGACAAGAATGCTGGTTGTGCTCTCGTTGCCCGAATCAACATAAAAGCTCGCTGCTGAGCTTGGATAATAATTTGCAATTGAGCCGTTATAGAGCATAGCCGCCAAGGTTTCGTTGAGCCTAGTGGCATTGCTGCCTGAGCAGTTGTATGCGAGCGAAAACGCGTTTGTGTAATTAACTATTCTGGCTTTTGCAAACGCAACGCCATAGAATAGCTGCGTGCTGTTTTTGGCTTTGGCAACGCCAACAGAACTGTTGCTGCTGACCGAACTTCCAGTACCAAACGCCGCATAGGAAGAAATGAAAATTACTGCAATAAACAGCGAGCCAAGCAGCTCTATAAGCTTCTTTGTTTCCATGCAACCATTTGCAATACGCTTATAAGTGTAATACAATAAAATAAATACAATAAAAAGATATTATATAACGCAGAAATATAAATCAGAACATAAGCGCAGGGCAATTAAAATAAAACTATAGAGGCGGTGGTTTGCCTTTTTCAGATGGAGATTTTATAAAAGTTGAATATTCGGCATGGCGCAACGCTGACAGCAAACTTCTCAGCACAACAAATGAGAAGCTTGCAAGGGAAAACGGCATATACGAAGAGCACGCAGCATACAAGCCGCAGCTTGTTGTTATAGGCAAGCATGACACAATAAAGGGCGTAGAGGAGGCTTTGCGCGGCATGTCGGTTGGCGAGCAAAAGAAGATAGTGGTGCAGCCTAAGGACGCTTTCGGTGAACGTGATCCAAGCCTTGTGCGCATCATACCATTATCAGATTTTAGGAAAAGGAACATTGAGCCTTATCCCGGCATGCGACTTGACATTGATGGGATTGAATCAATAGTCAAGAGCGTAAACTCTGGCAGGGTAGTTGTAGATGAAAACAACGAGCTCGCTGGAGAGGCGCTGACCTATGAGCTTAAAGTAGTAGAAAAGGTAGACAGCGAAGAAGAAAAAGTAAAGGCAATAGCAGAAAGGCTTGGCATAAAAGCGAAAGCAGTAAGCGTGTCAGGCGGCTCGGCGCGCATAGAGACAGAGGAAAGTGAAAAGGCAGAGGAGCACGAAGCTAGGAAGGGCGTGCTGCCAAGCTATGTTTTCAAGTACATGCCGAATGTAAGCCGGGTTGAAATTCTTGACGTTTATAAAAGGCCCGAAGGGCAGAAAACAGAGCAGCAAAGCGGCAGTGACAAAGCATAATGCAGCTGGCGCTTGAGCGCACAAAACGCGGCGCAAACCTACTGCGGCGCTCATTCTTGTATGTGCAAGGCGTAAACACCATTAACTTTTATTCCAAGCTTCTTTGCTATTTCTGATTTTTCCACATTTAGTATTACCACATAGCCGTTCCATTTGTTAGTAAACTTGGTACCGCTGCATATCGGGCATACATCGCCCTGCGAAATTATGTGCCTGCAGTTAAGACATGCCTTTTCCATGTTTTAGCACCTTCTATCGCTTGCTACCTTTTTGCTTTCGCGACTTGCTGGAAACGCTTGCCGCTTCGGAGAGCCATTCGGGCTTGCCTAGCCCTTCTGGGCGCATCGTAAGCGCTATCTTTGTTGACTGCATGGAATTGCCCATGCTTACCGTAGAGACTTTGGCATAGACAACATCGCCCTTCTTGAGGGTGCGCCCCAAGCTCCTCGACGTTATAACACCAGAGCGCCTATCGAAGCTTACGAAATCAGTAGTTATCTGCGAAAGGTGCACAAGCGCATCAACAGGGCCTATTCTTACGAACGCGCCATACTCGACGAGCTCTGAAACCTCGCCCACTACTACTTCCTCAACCTCTGCAGAAAAGGAAAGCACGTCAAAAGTTACCCTGTGATGCGTGTTAGGGTCTTCGGGCATTATGTAGCCTTCGCTTACGTCCCTCAAGTTGAATATAGCCAGTATAAGGCCAAGGGACTTGTCCATCGTGCGCTCGTATTTGTTCCTTAGTATTTCTGCTGCCGATTCTGTTATGTCTTTGCCTATGTACTTTGGAGGCACGCTCACAGTGTCTTTCACAGTCGTTACATAATACAAACAACCACCGATAAAAAGGACAGGCAGTACAAGGTTATTATATTATATGGCTTAATATGCCTTATAAACCTTTTCGCAGACACGCATCAAAGGCGCACTGCACTGGCATGCTACATAATCTTGCCGCTGCGCGTTACGCTAAACACAGTTGCGCCCTTTGCCTTTAGCTTTCGTTTCAGCGCAATGTCGTTAGTGCAGATGAAAACGCCAGCTTTTGCAGAGTCTAAAAGCCAGGCGTCAGGCATGGCTTTGTTTGGCAGTACCTCAACGCCATTAGAAGCAGCTTCCTTTAAAGCCACGCTTGCAGAGGCGCTTATCCGCTTTTTGCTTTTGGAAAGCTTGGCAAGTTCCTCTTTAACGCCCTGCGACACTGCAAGCCGAACTCCGGGAAACTGATAGCTTAGCAACGCAAATATGTTGTTCTTGTTCCTGAATGCAAACAGTATCGAGCTGGTATCTATCAGCACGTACATTTTACCTAATAGTATTGAGTGCTCCTTTTTATATTTTACTGCAAAGGCA
>JAVZPT010000029.1:0-6051 GCA_038881455.1 Candidatus Micrarchaeaceae archaeon
ATTCATGCATGACTCCAACCCAAGCCAGCAGCTGCACCTGCCCGTCAAGCTGCCCGACTCTTAATCTTGGTCTCTGCTCGCATAATTATTACGCATGCATAAGCACAACCTCAACCTCTTCTACTTCAACCACTTCCTCAACCTCAACTTCTTCGACAACCTCAATTTTGGCATGTACTAGCGGCACTTACACAGTAGGAGGTCAAAAAGAATGCTATCCCCCTTGCACCGAACTAAACGAGTGCTACTTAGGATACTCTTGCGTAACCGGAAAAAGCACGGGCAACTGTTACGCTACATCAAGCAACAGCTGTTCTCCGAGCGGATGCAAAGTAGGCTGAAGTGCTAAAGTGATAAGATGAATAAAAGAACCGTAATCGCGCTGTATTTGCTAGTTGTAGTTGTCGCAGCGATTCTGCTGGCGTTCGCGCTTTCATCTTTGCGTTTTGCCAAGCCCGCAACATCGGCCGCGACTACCGTTGCAACGCAATCGTTAGTGCCTTCTGCGCCTTCTCGTATAGGCGATTATGCGTATTCGTCCACAATCCCGTTCTCAATAAGCGAAGCCCCGAATCTCGGTACTGGATACCTTAGGGGAACAATGTTCTCGTACGTTTACGGTCAAAACACGGTTGTGTTGCGCTTTCTTTCTTACTCGAACAGCACCGACGCGAGTTTTGCCTACAGTCAAGCTACAAATTACACGTTTAACAGTTCTGCCGTTCCTCTGTCTCCTTTGCCCTCAGGTTATAAGGGAATAGCAGTCGACCAATTCGGAAGAGTTGTGTTTGCGCTTTCAAATATTTACGGAGACAACGTAATTACAATATCGCTTCAGCAAAACGCTTCTAACGCCATGACTGTGCCTGAAGCTGCAAACTTCCTAGTTTATGCAGAACAAAAGCTGTTAAATAGTACCGCTTAATAGTGAAGAGCCCTGTTTCGGCCTAAGGAAAAGCATTAAAAATTCCACATGCAATATAGCGTTATGCCTGATTTTGAGGTTGTTAATATTGAGAAAGGCACAGGCACGCAGCTAATACTTGGGCATGCTGGTTTCATAAAAAGCATAGAAGACCTTTATGAGGCAATGTCGGGCGCAGTTCCAAGCGTTAAATTTGGAGTTGCTTTTGCAGAAGCAAGCGGCCCATGCCTGGTAAGGAGCGAGGGCAACAGCGAGTCGCTGAGGCGCCTTGCAGAGAAGAACTTGCTAAAAATAGGTGCAGGCCACACGTTCATAATTCTTTTCGAAGGCGCATACCCGATAAACGTGCTTAACAGCATAAAACATGTAAGCGAAGTAACAAGGGTCTACTGTGCAACTGCAAATCCAGTGGCTGTGATAGTGGCAAAGACTGAATTGGGCAAGGGCATAATAGGCGTTGTCGATGGGGCCGCTTCAAAAGGGATAGAGAGCGAAGAAGACAGAAAGGCAAGGAAGAAACTGCTAAGAGATTTGGGCTATAAGCTTTAAGCGGTGCGGCTGTGTACAAGCCTTTAAACGATGAAAACGCGAAGCTTGCGGCAGAGCTGCTTGAGCATGAGCATAAAGACGCGAAGTACTACCTAAATTTCAAAACCCCTATTGACTTGCTCGCTGCGGCGATACTGTCTGCGCAGACCAGAGACGAGGTAGTCAACAGGGTAACGCCAAAGCTCTTCGAAAGGTACAAGACAGCGCACGATTACGCAGTTGCAAAGCCAGAGGAGCTGCTGAGCATAATAAGGCCAGTTAGCTTTGCAGGAAACAAGGCAAAGAACATAATAGGCGCTTTCAAGATGATAGAGCAGAAGCACAACGGCGAAGTACCGCGAAGCATGCAGGAGCTTGTAGCGCTTCCTGGAATAGGCAGGAAGACAGCAAACACAATACTAATCAACGCATACGGAATAGTAGAGGGCATACCGGTAGACACCTGGGTCATAAAGCTGTCTTACAGGATAGGCCTAAGCGGCGAGAAAGATCCTGACAAAATAGAGCAGGACCTTATGCGCATAGTAGAAAAGAAGTATTGGCACAATTTTGCATACGTGCTAAAAAGCCATGGAAAGGCAATATGCCAATCTTTGGTTCCTTTGTGCAGCAAGTGCGTTCTTGGGCCTAAGCAGAGAAGAATATGCATGAGAAACGGAGTAACGAAAAGCGCATGAATTGATTAGGCTGATTAGATGGAGTACATAGCCGATTTTCATATACATTCGAAGTATGCAAGGGCAACGAGCCCGCGCATAGAGCTCGAGAGCATAGACTACATTGCAAGAGAGAAAGGCATAAGCATATGCTCAACCGGCGACTTCACGCATCCGCTCTGGTTCAAAAGTCTTTCTGAGAAGCTTCAAGAGGCAGAGCCAGGGCTTTACGCGGTAAAAGGCTCAGAATCAGGTACGCGTTTTGTTGTTGGCGCAGAGATTGCCACGCTTAGCGGCAACACAGGCTCTGGCGTTTTCGGCAAGGCCGGCTCGGCAAAGCGCGTGCACCACTTGGTGCTTGCGCCAAGCCTTGAAGCAGCAGCGCAGATAAGCGACGCGCTATCAAAAAAGGGCTCCTTGGCAGCTGACGGTAGGCCTATGCTAAGCATGAGCCCTGCAGAGCTTGTTGAGACAATAATAGGAATAAGCAAGCAGGCAATGGTGTTTCCTGCGCATGCTTGGACTCCATGGTTCGGGGTTTTTGGTTCAATGTCAGGATACGACTCGATGAAAGAGGCGTATGAAGACCAAGAAGCGCATGTGCATGCCCTTGAAACCGGCCTGTCTTCAGACCCGGCAAACAACTGGCGGCTTTCAAGCCTTGACAAGTATGCGCTTATCTCTGCAAGCGACGCCCATTCTTTGCAGAAAATAGGAAGGGAAGCTACTGTTTTCGAGTTTGAGCAGGGCAAGCTCTCTTTCGATGCAGTAGCTGAAGCCATAAAGCAAAAGAGGGTCAAGTACACAATAGAATTTTACCCTGAGGAAGGCAAGTACCATTACGACGGCCACAGGAGATGCGGCGTTTCAATGCCGCCTGAAGAGTCAAAGCGCCGCAACAACATGTGCCCAGTTTGCGGCAAAACTATGACGCTTGGGGTTATGCATAGAATAGAAGAGCTAGCAGACAGGCCTGCAGGCTATTCGCAGAAAGGGTTTGCGCCTTTTGTGCACGCGGTGCCTCTTGAAGAGATACTTTCAAAGGCTTGCGGAAAGCCCGAAGGCTCAAAATCCTTAGCTAGCATGTACTCTTTGTTTGTCTCAAGGTTCGGCAGCGAGTTTAATGTTCTGCTCAAGGCAGAAATAAGCAAAATAGCAGAGATAGATCCAAAAGTCGCAGTTGCAATAGAAAACGTAAGGAGCAATAAAGTCTGCATAAAGCCCGGATACGACGGTGTTTTCGGCGTTGTAGACGTGTTATGTGCGCAGCGCAGGCAAGTGCATGAGCGCGCGCGCAAACATGCAAATGGCGATTCGCAAAAAACCATTTCTGAATTCTAGCTGCGCTTTGCAAGTTCGCGTCGCTGCTTAGTAAAAACGCACAATAGCGATGGTTTCTAAGCAGCCGCATTTCTAAGCAGCTGATTATTTTAAAGCAAGCGCGGCGCAGGCGCGCGCACTGCGCAGAAGCAGCATGGTAAGCGCACTGCGCGCAAAGGACCATAGAGCAGAAGCGGAAAGTTGAAAAAGCGAAAAAGGGCAAACGTTATTTATACCTTTTCTGCCTAAAACCTTTTATGCAAATTCTTCAAAGGCTTTTGATTCTTTTAGTGCTGCCTTTCGTTCTTTTCGTCGCGACATTCGCGTCAGTAACGAGCATACACGCGCCAGCAGTGATTACCAACGAAAGCCGAGGCACGCTTACAATAATTACGCTTAATCTGACAAGCGGAGATGGCGCGGTTACGATATCAGGGCCTATATCTGTAGGGACGAGCACGCTAGATTCGGCAAGAGAGGCTGCGTTGGTGGCGAGTGCATACGCAGGTGTAAACTCCTCAAATTACAATTTCTCATACACTATAAGCGACAGGAACACAAGCGTTTCTGGTCCGAGCGCAGGCCTTGCGTTCACTCTGCTTGCAGTGTCTGCACTTGAGCACAAGCCACTACTAGGCAATTTCACTGTGTCTGGCGAGATATTGAGCAACGGCAGCGTTGGCCTTATAGGCGGCGTGTACGACAAGGCAGAAGCCGCATCGAACGGCAAGATGCGCTTCTTCATATTGCCAAACTCGAGCCAAGGAGGCAGCCTAGAGAGCCTGATTTACTACATTTCCCAAAGCGTTTTCAAAGTGCCAATAGTGCAGATTGACAACATGAGCCAGGCGCTTCAGTACGCTACAGGCTTAGCTGCCCCTGAGCCGTTTTTCTACAACGTGACGCAGCACTATGCGCTCAGCGGCGTGCCCCAGGTTAACCTTACATGCAGCGCATGCAACGAGAGCCTGTTTGACGGCCTTGCCAACTTCACGCTTAATTTCACCGGCTCTGCGGTTGCAGGAATAGGAGCCAACTTCAGCTCTGCAAAACAGCAGATGCTTGCGAACGACCAGCGCTTTGCAGAGCTCAACGCAAAGGGCTATGCCTATACCGCAGCAGACTTTGCGTTCTTGCAGTACCTTAGCGCCTTCGTTCTGGATAACGCTGGCAATTACACTGCATACGGCGCGTCTTCTGTTCTAAGCAACATAAGCAATTTCTGCTCGTCTTTGCAGCAGCCGATACTTAACAGCGCAAACTATGAATATGCAATAGGCGGCGAGCTAAGGCAGGAGCTTGCAAACATAACGCTAGCTCAGGCCTCGTCTTTGCTAAATTCCAGCCAAGTGACAAGCGATTCATACATAGAAAGCCTGTACTATGGCGCAGAGGCGCTTGGCTGGTGCAAGGCTGCGCAGTACATGTACAACATATCAGACCAGCTTTCTGGCAATTACGTTGCTATATCTGGCTCGCTAAGGAGCGCTGCGGCAAGCGCCATAAGCAACGCAGCCCGTTTCGGCAGCAACATATACCTAGATTCAGCAACCAAGAGCTTCAGCGCAGGAAATTATCCTGTGGCTCTTTATGCGGCAACATATGCAGCGGTTCTAGGCAACCAAAGGCTTACAAGCGGCATGACAAGCGCGCAGCTTTACAACGCAACGCTTTCAAACATAAGCGCGAGCTACCAGAGCGGCGTCTGGCCCTACCAGTTCTCTGCCGAAGCTCTGTTCTACTTGCACGAGTACGCGCTAGGCTTCAAAACAGGCTTGGCTAGCGCTTACCAGACCTCGCAGCTTGCAAGCGCGATTGCAAATGCAGACAAGGAAATAAAGTCAAGCTTTATAGCAACAAGCGCGCCGGTCCAGCCTGAGCTTATGCAGCAGCTTATCGGCATAGAGAGCTCAATCCAGGAGCTTTTTGCCCTGCTTATCGTGCTGCTTGTTCTCGTTTTTGCAACGCTTGTTGCGCTGCTTGTGCTCATTGCAGGCAACCGCAAGCAATCAAGCAGAAGCAAGAGAGGCAGCGCAAGAAGGAGCGGCATGGCGTAGGCGCAGAAGTAGTTGGCGCGCAGCCATGATATGGCGCGCGCAATCCTGCTAATTTGCCTCGCTGTTTTGCATACGCTGCTCATGCGATCAAAAGGCTTGCGCCTGCTGCGCTTGCAAGTATTGCGAGCAGCGCTATTGACATTGCTGCAAGGCTTATGTTCCTTGCCTTGTCGTAAAAGCGCCGTTCACCATTTTTAATATAGCCTATGCCAACGCCTGCGAGAAGCGCGTCAGAAATCGCTATTGGCGCTATAAAAACAAGGTTAAGCATGAACGGCTTAACGAGCAGCGCCAGTGCAGCGCTAACCGCTATTGCGGCTGCGTAAGCAAGAAGTGCTAGCCACGCTGCGGCAGAAACGCCTATGGCTTTAGGTATTGTGCGCGCGTTCCTCGCTTCTACGTCGCCTGCAAGGTCCCTTATTGTCCCTTGAACCTCCCTAGCAAAGCCCGCAAAAAATATCATTGCCGAAATGAGTATTACGCTTTGGCTCACACTGTAGCTTACTACGTAATTGCCGTAGATGAACGGTATTACCATTGCAAA
>JAVZPT010000030.1:0-5880 GCA_038881455.1 Candidatus Micrarchaeaceae archaeon
CTAAAGGCATGCCGGAAATACCAAGCAGGTAAAGGCATGTGGGGCAGCCGGTGCTCATTCCAGGCAGCATGGGCACTGCAAGCTATATACTCTGCGGCATGCCAGGCTCTATGAAGAAAAGCTTTGGAACTGCGTGCCACGGCTCCGGAAGGGTTATGTCTAGGCATCAGGCAGTAAGGGAAATACCTCAGGGAAAGACTCTTGGGTCGCTCAAGGAAAAGGGCATAGAACTCAGGGTCAGAAGCAAGGGGCTGATAAGCGAAGAAGCAGAATGGGCCTACAAAGACGTTGATGAAGTAGTCGCGGTTGTTGAAAATGCAGGTCTTTCTAAAATCGTTGCAAGGAACGTGCCTGTGCTTGTAGTCAAAGGCTGACAAAGGCTATTGCGCAAGCGTGGGCCCGCGGAGAGTTGGACTCCGATCTCCACTCTGTGAAAGTGGCGTCTTAACCGTTGGACCACAGGCCCGCAATAAATGCTATGCAGCAGCGCACTTTATGCTATGAAAAATCAAATTTAAAAGATCAGCTGTGCATATGTAAGCATGTCTGATTACTATACAGGGGCAGGCGACAGCGGCAAGTCAGGAATACTGGGCAGGCAGGGAATAGACAAGACCGAAGACATATTCGAGGCAGAAGGAGCAATTGACGAACTTAACAGCTGGATAGGGCTTGCCTCATATTATGTTGAAAACGATCACATAAGGAGCGTGCTAAAGCAGATACAGAACAACATCTTTTCAATAGGCGCAAGGCTCGCTTATGCAAACAAAGAAAGCGCAAAGGTAAAAGAGTTCGGCGAAGAGCACACAAAGAGACTTGAGCAGGAAATAGAGGCCATGTCAAAGTCGCTTCCTGAGCCAAAGGAGTTTGTAATCCCAGCGGGGTGCGAAGGCGCGCTGCACTTGCATGTTGCAAGAACCGTCGCAAGAAAAGCCGAGAGGCGCGTGCTCAGGCTTTCGAAGACGCAAGAGATAGACCCAGGCATAAAGAGCTACTTAAACAGGCTCTCAACATACTTGTACGTTGCAGCGCTTTACCTTAACCGCAGCGAGGGCATAACCGAAGAGCATCCGAAATATTAGCCCTGCCCTGTTGGCTGCTCGCCATATGCAAAGTACTCACGAAACTTGTCTGTAACGAACAGTTTCTTGCTTCTGCCTTGTTTCTTAGAGGAAACGAATTCTTTTTCGGCAAGCTCCTTGATGCGCTCGTACGTGGACTGGCCAAACGCCTTTACAAGGTCGCTCTGCAGTATGCCATTGTTTTTGCTTATGTATGCAAGAAGGCGCAGCGCGCCCTTGCTTATCTCGGGACCGCTTGCCAGGCTGCTGACCTTGCTGGCATACTCTTGCTTCACAGTCAGCAGGTATTTGCCGCTTATTTGCTCTATTTCTAGTGCAGCGTTCCTGTTTTTGTACTCTTCAACAAGCTGCCTTAGGCATGCGTCTACCTGGCCGAGCGAGCCAAGCCCTATGACCTTGGCTATCTCCTCTACGCTCAGCGCCTTTGAAGACATGAACAGCGCAGCCTCTACGAGGTTTTTGTAGTTCTCGTTGGCTTCTGTCATTGAAACACGCCTTTTTGAGAAGCTTGAAGCCGTGTGACATCCTCTCTCAAAAGAGGGTTGGGAGCTTCCGTGGTGGCTTGATTTGCTGTCATGGCAATCATGGTTATGGTCTTATGCATCTCCAAAATTTATATGCGTTTTGCGGCCCGCTCTCATCCCATATCTGAAGGATATGGTTTCCTGCTCACTTTTATAAAAATTTCGCCGAAAAATTTCTCCTGAATAAGGTCTACCTTCCCAGATTGCGCAAGGAAAAGCAAGGGTATGAATATTTCAAGCAGTGGATTTTTTTCTGGAATTGAGGCACAAAGAACTGAAAAAGAAACAAGCCCTTCATTGTCGGCTTGCTGGCTAAGCATGGCATAGAGCGCCTGCGCTTCTGTCTGGACGTCGAAAAACGATACTGCGAAAGGCATGGCGCGCGCTGACTCTGCAATCTGCAGCTCCCTGCGCTCCTTTGTCCTTATTGCCTCGTCAAGCGCAGCTATAAGCTCGGCAAGCGTTATCTTGCGCTTAGGTGGTATTCTGGTTCTAGGTGAAAGCACGTCTGCGTAAAGCTGAGGCGGCTGCTGCTCTGGCTCGCCTGCGCTCTGCTCCTCCTCTTCCTCTGCGCCAAGCATGTCGCTCTTGAGCCTTACAAGTATTGCGGCAGCAAGCATTATGTTTGCAGGCACTTTAAGGTCTAAAAGCTTTATGGCACGTATAGCTCCAAGGTACTCATCAACAAGCCTGCTTATGTCTATGTCCCATGGATTTATTTTGCCTTTCTTTACAAGGTCAAAGAGCAGGTCCCTCCACGTTGCTTCTTTCACGAGCCGCTCCAAGCTAGCAGTATCGCTTATAACTAACTCGCTAGCTGCTAGCTGCATGGTCGCCACAAAGCCAATTGTGACATCTTCTCCCAACTGAGAGTTGGGAGCTTCCGTGGTGGCTTTATTGGCTGTCATGGCAATCATGGTTATGGTATTACGCATCTCAAAATTTATACGCGTTTCTGCGGTTCGCTCCCATCTCTATCTGAAGGATATGGTTTCCTGCTCGCTTTTATAAACTAAAAGAAATAAATAATTTGGCTAAAGCGCTGCAACGCATGTCGAACAGCTAAACTTATCAAAATTCAAATTCCAAGAATGGGAATATGGCGCAAAGATTGGCTTGGCATTTGTAAAAGGCGCTGTTTGGTTGGCAAACCCTTTGCAAAGCTGGCTTGCTAAAATTTAAAGCGCGTTAAAATATTTACCGCAACGCTGCGCTTTATACTGGTTTCAAATTCTGGAAACCTCTATTTCTTATACCTTTATTGCAAAAACAATACTTGATGATAACATGGCGAAGCAATTTCAAAACGAGTTTACGTACAAAAATCTTGTAGAAAGCGGCAAAGAGCCTGAATTCGACAGGCTTTTCGAAGAGGCAGTGGCAAGCGTAAAGAAGAGTGTGCTAGGAAAAACGGTGCCTATGTACATAGGCGGCAGGGAGGTATTCTCTGACGAAACAATCACTGAAAACTCTCCGATAGATGGCACGCTAATAGGCGTATTCCAAAAGGGCAAAAGAGAACACGCAAGGCAAGCCATAGATGCTGCGCTTGCAGCATTTGGGCGCTGGTCTGCATTGACGTACAAGGAGCGGGCCAAGGTCTTTTCAAACGCAGCAGAGATATTCAGGAAAAGAAAGTTCGAACTGGCTGCAATATTGAGCATAGAAAATGGAAAGAGCAGGTACGAATCTGTCGGCGAGGTTGATGAGGCAATAGACTTTTTGAATTATTACTCGCAGGAGTATCTGAGGAACAAGGGTTATTTGCGTAAGGCAGTGCTGAAGGCAAGCCCAGCCAAAGTAGCTGCTGGATTCCAAGGAGCGCCAGGCGCAATGGAAAAGATAAGCATAGCAATGAAGCCTTATGGAGTGTTCGGCGTGCTGGCACCGTTCAATTTCCCGATATCAATATCAACAGGCATGAGCACAGGCGCTTTGATAACTGGCAACACCGTGGTATTCAAACCTTCCAGCACAGAGAACATGTCAATGCTTACGGGCTTAAAAATATACGAGATATTTACAGAAGCAGGGGTTCCTGAAGGCGCCTTCAACTACATAACTGGGCCTGGTTCAGAAGTGGGCGACGAGCTTGTCATAAGCGACAAAGTAAGCGGCATTGCGTTCACAGGCTCAAGGGCAACTGGAATGAGCATGATGAAAAAGGCAATAGACATGTACTTGCAAAAGACCTTTGTTGTAGAGATGGGAGGCAAGAACCCTGCAATAGTTTCTAAGCATGCGAACATAGACGATGCGGTATCTGGAATTTCAAGCGCTGCTTTTGGCTTTTGCGGCCAGAAATGCAGCGCCTGCTCAAGAGTTTACGTACATGAATCAATAAAGGAGGAATTTATCTCGAAGCTTATTGAAAAGACAAGAACGCTGAAGATAGGAGACCCGCTAAAGAAAGATGTCTACATTGGTCCTTTGATAAGCAAGGGCGCGCTTGAGAAATATACGCACGCAATCGAAGAGGCAAGGTCTGAAGGCAGGCTCCTTTATGGAGGCAGCGTAGTCGATACAGGGCTCAATGGCGCGTATGTTGAGCCTGCGATAGTTGAGATAAGCCACAAAAGCAGAATAATGCATGACGAACTGTTCGTTCCCATTCTCGCAATCGATACATTCAGCAAGTTCGAAGAGGCAATTCAAAAGGCAAACGATACAGAGTACGGCCTTACCGCTGGCCTGTACAGCAAGAAGAACGCAGAGATAAAAGAGTTCCTGAATGCCATACAGGCCGGAGTTGTCTATGTCAATAGGCAAACTAGCGCAACAACTGGCGCGATAGTTGGCGCGCACACGTTTGTGGGTTGGAAGGGCAGCGGGTCAACAGGAAAAGGCACAGGCAGCAGGCACTACCTGCAGCAATTCCTAAGGGAGCAGAGCCTCGCTGTTGTAAAGTAAAAATGGCATGCAAAAGAAGAAGCGATGGAGCAAATGATGGCATGGGATTCTCTCCTGGTCTTTTCAGGCCAAGGCACTACGCTACAAAGCACGCGCTCATTGGCAACAGGCGCATAAAGGTATTTGTTGCAGACACGTTCATGAAGAAAATGTACGGCCTGACAAGCTGGAATTCAATAAAAAACAACGAAGGCATGCTCTTCCCGATAAGCAGCCACGCAGAATCTGGAATTTGGATGCGCGGAATGAAGTTTTCAATAGACATACTCTGGCTTGACCGCTCTGGAAAGGTAATAGACGTTGTGGAGAGAGCAAAGCCATGCAGGCTATTCAACTGCGGAATATACTACCCAGAGGGCCCAGCAAGCTACGTTCTGGAGCTTGCAGCAGGCGCAGCAAAGCGCATGCACATAAGGAAAGGCACGCGCATATTCGTGAAGTAGACAATCCGACTAGCAGCAGAGCGTACATTTCAAATGTGCAAATATGCGCTGAATGGCTGCAGCGCGCTTGAAACAGCGTTAACCGTTGTTCTGCAGCACGCAATTAATATTTAACACACTGCTTTCTGCTAATCAAACGTCAACGACTACATGTATAAGCCATCCCCTCGCGCTGTTTTTAACCGACAAGTCGTATGGCGTTACAGCCTTTATGTCAAGCAGCGAAAAATCTGCTCTGAGCCTTTTGTAAACTATGGCTCCTTTCAGGGATTCAATGCCCGCTCTGCTCGAATAGCTTCTTACCTTAAATGCGTATGCGTTAAGCCCCTTTTCATCAACTTCTTCGAGTATTCCTTGCAGCGCATACCATACAAGGTCCTCCTTATTCCTTGCCCTCTTGCTTATGCTGGCGCTTGCCACGCCAGCGCGCTGCTCCCTTATCTTCTTTATGTCGAACATTATGCCAAGCATTGCCTCTGCCGCATTTTCCAATGCTTTTACGAAGGTGGAACCGTAAGCCACAAACGCTTTCTCTGCCGTATGTGGCAAATATCTGTACTTTGCAGAATAACTGCGCATAGGCACACGTCTGCATAAGCAAACAGTTGTTAAGCGCATGTTATCTTTATATATGCTATATTCCATGTATAAATGTCCGATGAAGAATAGAGTAACTGCTGAACCTATGATGAAGCTTATATCGTCGGAGGACAAAAGGGCGCTGTATGAACGATTCTGTAAAGGGCATATTGCTTTTCACGATTGCTGTGCTTATAATGACTGCAAGCGCATACCTTGCTACGCCACTTGAGATACTTGACACTAACCCAAGCACATACATCGTAGTGCCACTGCTTATGCTGCCAATATTCGCGCTTCTAATGTACAAAGAGGCAATCATTCCAAAGCGTGACAAAA
>JAVZPT010000031.1:0-5733 GCA_038881455.1 Candidatus Micrarchaeaceae archaeon
CCTATTGTATTTACGCAGTTGTCAAGTGCACAGTATTCTGTGTTGGCAGTAATCTTGCCGTTTACGCCGTGTGCATACGGAACGTATGCGTTAAGCCGCGATACACATACAAAAGGTTGACCAGGAAGTATTATGTGCGGCGTGCAGCTAACTGTGGTTTTATTATTGGCTATGCTTACGTTGAGCGAAAGGTTGGCGATAGAATACGCTTGTGGATTGTGGCCTATAAGCGCAAACATCGTTGCTGTAGAATTTGATGCAACTGCAATATCTGAGCAGTATATGCCAAGATTAAAGTCACAGCTCTGTGGCAAGAGCTTACCGGCACCGGATCCTACGTTCAGCACTGCATACGCCGAAATGGCGATTATTGCCAGTGCAACAGCAAATACAGACAGATACTCTGCAGAAGATTGCGCCCTAACCCAATTTGAAATGCCCACCTCCATAGGCCCCTAATTAATTATGCGTTTCCGCGTATTTAAATATTTGTATTGCCGCTTTTGGCTCTATAGTAAAACAATGCAAAATAAGCCTTTGTCGACAGACGCTGTAAGTCAATGTCAACTTGCAGTAACGTTTAACGACGCCCTAGCGCCATCTTCCCCAGTAACGACGATCCTGTACGTGTTACCAGATTTGAAGCTCATTATTACACCGCTGTTGCCAAGTGTCATCCTGCCGCTAAAAGCCAGAGTTGCTGTGCCGCCGGGGCTTAACGTATAGCCGCCTTTGTAGTAATCATTAAGAGCATCTTCTTGGTTAAAAGGCAATACCAGCGTGCCATTCCTGGAAACCAGGAAGTTGAAAACCCTAAAGTGCTCGTGCTCTATCTCCATTTTGTCACTGATTAGCGTATTGTTTAGAAATCTTTCCACATCGCTTTCATTCAGATGCTCTAACGCAGGCACTGAGAACGAGCTGTTGTGGGTTATGGCTTTAAGCATTTCCTGAATGCTTGTTGCGTTAAAAGGCACATGGCGTTCTGCAGCATCAGCGTACTCGCGCGCCAGCGCCTCTACCGCAGACTCGTTGAACTCGACCGAGCCATTTACGAACACAAAGCCTTTTCCGAATGTGCTGTTGTTCGCAAAAAACGCAGGCAGCGCGTTTGGTGCGTAAGCACCGGGGCCGTTTGCCCCGAAAGCAGGCGCCGCATCCTGAACAGGCATGTTGTCATTCTCTGGAAGCAGGCCCCTGCTTAGATTGAAGTATATGCGCATTGATTCGTTGCCGAATATAAGCACGTTTCTTAATGTGGCGCTTGTGTTTGAGTTGTCCTTTACAACAAGCCTTACCGTAGTCACATTGCCTATGCTGCTGATGTTTGCCGACGTAATAGAAATGTTTGGAGCCACGTCCTCAAATTCTCTGTGAAGTGTTGCGTTTATGCTTGCATATCCTGTGATTTTTGCGCTGCTGCTTACACCTGGAATTATCACTGCCCTTACCGAAGGCACCATAACAAATACAGGCACTGAGCTGTTTGTTACAATCGTGACTACAGTAGGAGACAAGTCAGCAAGTATGCTGCTTGATGTGTTAATGCGCCTTGGCAGGTGGATAAGTATGGTGCTGTTAGGCACAGCGACAGGATATTCTGTCCCGTTTATCTCTATGCTAAGGCTCGTTATATTGAAAGCAAGCTCGTCCACTGCGCTGTTGGCAGGCACGCTGACTAGGCCAAGGGTTTTGCTTATGTTAACAAGGCCCAGCAAATCTACCTTTCCAGACTCGTTGGCAGTTAGCCACTCTGAAAAATTAGAGCCTACAACATGGAATCTGAGCTGCGCGTAGCTCATGTTAAGGCTTTGCGTGCCGTTAGGAACTTGTGGCGGATCCGTAAGCTGCGCCATGACAGGATATCCCGTAGTTAATGGAACAGGGCTGCTTATTCTCGGCTTTGTGTAATAAAATGAGATATATGCAAGTAGAAGCAGAATTATTATGCCTATTACGACATACGCAATCTTTGCCGCTTGCATGCAATCTAATAAAAATAGCACCAAATGTATTAAAACCTATTCTTAGCGGGCATGACGGGATTTGAACCCGCAACCAACGGCTCCGCAAGCCGCCGTGCTATCCAAGTTACACCACATGCCCATACAGCTATTTAAAAATATACAACACAGACTTTTATACTTGCTATTTATGTGCGCGTTCAACAGCAAACACATAAGGCGCATAAAGGCACATACAATATACAATAAGCATATAAATGCTCTTGAACAGATATTATTTGCCTTCTAATTGAAGCAAGCCATTCGCAGAGCAAGAACCATAAGTGTTGAAAGGCGGTAAAATGTCAGATTTAGTTGGAAAAGTATGCGTTTCATGCGGCAGGCTCAGCGATGACTATGCCGAGTTTAAGTGCCCGAAATGCGGGAACAGCACAATAATAAGGTGCAAAGAATGCAGGGAAAACTTCCGCACATATAAATGCGCAGCGTGCGGCTTCGAGGGACCTTGATGGGCGACGCTGCTGTTTTGTTTAGGGTTTATACTGAAGAAGGCAAGACAGAAGAGGTAAAGGAAGAGATAACAAGCACGATGAAACCCAAGAGCATCGCCATTGAAGATGTTGCTTTCGGAATAAAGGTGCTAAAGGTTCTGTTCGTGCACGATGACAAAGAAGGAAGCTCTGGCTATGAAGATAAGCTGAAAAGGATAAAAGGCGTGAGCGAAGTAGAAGTGCTCGAAGAAACGCTAATCTCTTGAATTGCGCATGTTTTTGAGCTGCTTGTTTTTGATCTGCATGGCTAGCTTAAGCCTTGCACTTATCTTGTTCCAATGAGTGCCGCGCCAGTATACGCGTTTGCATTTCTTGCATGTGTAAAAAGAAGTGTGCGATTTTGCAACAGCATTAGGAACTGCGGCTTTAGCGCTTTCCTTCGCTATTTTTACCAGCTTTGCGTTGCAATAGGGGCATATTCCAGAAGGCGTGGTGCGGATTTTGAGGCCAAGCGAGCAAGCTACAAACGCAAGCTGCTCTTCAATGCTTGAGCCTTTTACAAGCAGCACCTTAAACTTTCTTTTGCTGCTTCTGCCTGCAAGAGGCTCGTCCTGCGTGAGCAAAATGCCGTTGTGCTTTTTGACATAGCGTATTATCGAATTGTCGCTGGTAAACGGAGCGCTTGTTATGCTTGTTCCGCTTAGCCTTATCCATCTTGCGAGCTTTTCGAGCATCACGTCTGCTACAAGCTCCCCGTGTACCACAAAAACACCGTTGCACGCGTGCCTTTCTGTGGTGCGCCGGCCGGGATTTGAACCCGGGTTTCGAGCTGTTTCCTGTTTTGGGAAGCTCGCATCCTACCAGGCTAGATTATCGGCGCCCTCCGATAATATCTGCCTGTTTGTTCTTATTGCTTTGCTTGATTTGCTAACTTATTTATTGACTTGTATTGGCTTGCTTACTTTATGTAATTAGGAGACTCATCACTGTGTGTTTGAAATGCGGCTCCCTCCAGCTCCTTTATGAACTTCTCAGTTTCTTTCTGAAGCTCGTTTATATCCCCTAGATCTATCTTGATCTGGAAAAGCTTTGACAGTATTGCAAGCACGCTTTTTGCCGAGTTTGCATCTATTTCCAGCATCCCTGTTTCGCCCATTATGCAAGCCGCAGGCAGTTTGTGCTCTTTTGCGAACGCGACGACCATGCCTGCTGCGCCTATTATCGAAAGATTTGGCAGCTTACCAAACATTACGTTAAACTTTTCAAGGTTCTTCCGCATTTTGGCGTCTGCAGTAACGCCAAAGACCCTTGGGTTTTTAACGTATTTGTCTTCGGCTGTGTAGCCACCAATCGTATAAACCTCGTTACCGCCTACTGATTTAAAAAACTCTATTATCTTTTCGTTTACCTCATACTGGCCTTCAGAGCTTGAGGGCTGGTAATCGCCCGTGAGTATGACCAGATCCCTGTTCTTGCCTTTCCAATAATAAAATCTGTCGCTGACGAGCCTGAAACTGCCATCTGCAAGAGCCACAATCATGTATGGCAGGTACGGCGAGTAAAGAGTTGCGAATTGTTTTGCGTTAAGTTTTTGAATCAGGTACTGTGCCACAAGGCTGCCTATGTTGCCTATTCCCGGAAGGCCAACTATCAGCGCCGGGTTTCTCAGCTTTACCTTATCCGCAATTATTCTTGTTTCGTTCATCGCAATCAACTTTTCTTTACGAGCGAAAACTCTAACTCGTTATGCTTCTCAAGAAGCGCGCCTGCGCTTTTTATCTTTGCCTCGGCTGTTGGGTATGTATCACCTTCTGCCTTAAGCATGTATCTCGGTGCGCCCTCGTATACAACATTTATGCCGAGTCTTTCTATTTCTATAAGCGCATTTCTAAGCTTTTCTATGTTTCCCAGCCTATTCTTGGCGCGGAGTTCAAGCACGTATGCCACGCCATATCGCTTAGGCTTTATGTTCTTTTGCGCGATTTCGTGAAGTGCTCCGGCAAGCTCGCTGCCAAGCACTTTCTTGACTCCAGGGTCATCAGAATAAGCAGCATTTAGAAGCTCTGTGTATGTTTTGAACTTTGAGCCTGCTGCATTGACAAACTCATCGCTGTCCTTTTCTTTGCCTATCGCAGCAAGCGCCTGTTTGAAAAGCTGCTCAGAACGCTTTTCAAGACTATACTCATTAAGCTTGTCTTTCTTTTCTTTTGTGCTCACTTTCTTAAGCGATACGTCTATTGCTTTTTTTCCTGCGTCTACAAACACCACTTTTGCGACGTCGTTCTGGCCTTCTTTTATGAATTCGTGTATGTTCTTTATCCAGCCGGCGCTGACCTCGCTTATCGGCAAGTAGGCGTCAAGGGAATACTCTGGTAGATGGCAGTACGCCCCAAAAGGCATAACTTTGTTTATCTTTACAAGTACAACTTCGCCAACTTCTGGTATGTGCTTCTTTATTATCATGCTTGCCACGTTATCGTTTAATCTCAATTTTCTTCTTGGTTCTGCCAAAGAAAACGCGCACTACGGACTTTTTGCAAGTAGTGCATTGCAAAACAACGCGTTGACGCTTGCCTTGCTTCTTTACAACAAGCCTAGGCTCTACGCTGCCCACATATCCGCTTGCTGTTCTGTCGTGCTTCCTGTTTCTGAAGCTGTTGGCTCTGACCTTGCCGCTTGAAACCTGCTTCACATTATGAAGTGTGTGCTTGTTGCAGTAGGGGCAATAAGCCATTATCTGTTTTTCTATCTCCATAACTATACCTTTTCTCCTATCTTGTTACTAACTATGAAAGCAGCGTCTTTTGAGTCGGTTACTTCTATTACGTCGCCGCTTTTGAAGGGTCCTATCTTTTTGCCTTCTGAGGTTATTATTTCAGGCAAATTGACAAGTATCTTAATCTTTGTGACCTTAACTTCGTTGCCGCTGCTTATTATTTTGAGTATTTCATTATATAAAGTTTCCTCTTCGTTAGGCACAGGCTTTGGCAAAGGCCTGCCGAATGCCAAATAGACAAGCAATTTTTGCTTTCTTTTTTCTTTAAGTTGCAAAAGCATTTTTTGCACGTTTGCAGCTTCTGCGCCTGCCCCGGCGCTGTTTGAAAGCAGCGCTGCGTACTTTTCAGCTTCTGTATAAAAATCCGCAGCAAGCGGCAGAAGCTCGCCAGTGGCCTTCTCAGCGAGCAACTTGTCGAAAAGAACCTCAGCAGTGACTTCTGGCATTCAGCTCTTTATTAAATAGCGGAAAAAATAAATAAACAGATAGCAAAGAGGGCTGC
>JAVZPT010000032.1:0-5705 GCA_038881455.1 Candidatus Micrarchaeaceae archaeon
GCTGAAGAAGCACAATAAACAGATATTGTTTTAAGTTAGTGCCTATTGGTTAGCGGAGCTGTTGTTTTATTTTTGTTTTGTTTTCTTTTTACTCCATTATTTTTGCCTTTTTGCTTTTGTTCTTGTTCTTGTTGTTTAGGCACATGCCTGCATAGAAAATGTGCTTTCTAGCCGCAAGCTTCAAAGTTTTCAGAAACGCTGGGTGCGAGAATCGAACTCGCGAAGGCCTTTCGGCCAAACAGCTTAGCAGGCTGCCGCCCTACCACTAGGCGAACCCAGCATGCAGCAGAGCGCGCACTGCACCATGCCAAACGCAAAGTTGGCTATGTTACAGCTCGGCCCTGTATCTTCAGAGCATGGCTCTTTATACGCGATGCAGAATATCTGCACCGCTATATATTTAGGGCTGCTCCTTCCGGCCTGACCCGGTTCGTATATAAAGCCACCGCCGAAGGCAAGGCGTCAGCACCTTCGCATAGGCTTTGCGTAAGCGCATGGCACTCCGCGCGCATGAGGCTCGCCACGCAGGGATTTGCGACTTGGGGAAACCCTGAGCTTCCCGCCTTCTGCTGCAATAGAATAAGCGAGCAGTTCATTAATAAGGTTTTCTTCGCTATATTATGCTAGTGGTTTCTGCACAAGGTGCTTTGCTGGAAGACACTAAAGCCAAGTACGAAAGGCTATTGGCAAGGGCATTTGCGTCATTGCCAAGTAGCGTTGATGCATCTACAGCAGAATTTGCAGTGCCAAGCGCTGACTCGCTCATACAGGGCACAAAGACAATAATAAGGAATTTTGCACAGATAGCAGACATAGCAAGGAGGAAGCCTGAGCTTATAGCAAGGTTCTTCGTGAAGGAATTGGGAACGCCTGCAAGTGTTGAAGGCCAATCGCTGGTAATAAACGCAAGGTTCCAGCCAAACGTGCTGAATGAGAAGATAAAGAGGTATTTTGAAACATATGTAATATGCAGGGAATGCCACAAGCCAGACACGCACATAGAAAGCACAGAGCGCGGCTATGAAACGCTTGTGTGCGAAGCCTGCGGGGCGCGGTATACAGTAAAGGAGATTTGAGGCAAGCGCATGAACAAAAGAAACAGGCAAGCTGACGAGCAGGTAAGCAGGCTAGTCACTCCAAAAGAGGGCGAGGTAGTTGGCACGGTAACACAGGCAATGGGCGCTTCGCAGTTCAGGGTAAAGTGTGCTGACGGCTTTGACAGGCTTTGCAGCATACCTGGCAGGCTCAAGAGGAGCTTCTGGATAAAGGAAGGCGACATTGTGCTTGTAAAGCCTTGGGTCGTGCAAACAAACGAGCGCGGTGACATCGTGTGGCGCTACAGCCTGGGCGACAGGGAAAGGCTAACGGCACAAGGCTACAGCGTTCCTGAGTAGGTGCACTGCACGGAGCAGAAAGAGCTTGATTTTGAAGGCCGCAGCATAGCGTATTTTGAGTCAAACATCGAGAACAGGAACAAAGCTTTGCTGCTGCATGGGTATAGCTTTGAGTCTGGCGTTTGGGAGCGCGCAGGCGTTATTGAATCGCTTAACAGACTAGGCTATGCGTCATACGCATTGGACGTGCCTGGATTCCCGAACAGCAGAAACAAAATGCGGATTAACGAGCAGCAGATTTACGGGCTGCTTAGCGCAATGATAAACAAGGTTTTGAATGCAAAGCCTTTATTAATAGGGGCAAGCGCCAGCGGCCATATAGCGCTAAAGTTTGCAGAGCGTTACGAATCAGGCATTAGGGCGCTGGTCGCCATAGGGCCTGTAAATTTCGAAAGCATAGACATTGGAAAGATCGCAGTTCCAATTCTGGGCGTATGGGGATCCAAAGACAGAATATCCGACGCCAAGAATGGAGCAGCAATTTTTAAAAGCGCAGGAAAAAGCGCAGTTATAATAGCTGGTGCAGGCCACGCCTGTTACCTTGAAAAGCCAAACGAGTTCAGCAAAGCAATTGGCGAATTTGTAAAAACGTTGCCTTGAAATTCCCTCAGTTTAGAATAAGGCTTCGGCGATTTTAGATAGTAATAAAAGTGTTTGCATATTAGATAAACACAAATATGGGCCATGCTATGAGCAGATTCAACAGCATACTATACGTGTTTGCCGCGTTATCTGCGTTCGCTCTCCCTGCGCTTGCATTTGCAAGCCTGACTTCTTGCGTAAGCTGCAGCAACGTAACGTGCCCCACAAGCACAACATGCGGAAACATAGGCACATGCCCCAACGGCTTTGTAGAATGGGGCTGCAAGTATGCAAACGGTACTCCGTTGAGCACAGGCGTTGCAGTAACAAACACAACAACAGCAACTACAACGACTCCCACTACAACGACTCATACTACTTCAATTAATGTAACCTCTGCGCCTACTACATTACCTGCGCCTACTACTGTACCTTCGAAAACATCAATACAGTCGGCGCGCCCTGTCATATCCAATACTGTAATTGAATACTTGGTAGCGGTAGTTGTTGCTGCTTTGGTGATTGCGCTAATCTATTACCTTATTGTATCAAAGCACATGAAAACTTAGCCGCGGCCTCAGATTGGCAGGTAACCTAGCCTATTGCTTAGTGTCTTTCTGCTTTTTGCCGTATATTGGTATTGTGAACCAAAACGTGCTGCCTTTGCCCGGCTCTGATAGCACGCCTATCTTGCCGCCGTGCAGGTTCACTATTTCCTTTGTTATTACCAAGCCCAGCCCTGTGCCTGAGCCTTCTTGCTTTGTAAGCCCTTTGTGCTGAAGCTGGAAGAATTTCCTGAAAAGCTTTGCCTTGTCCTCCTTGCTTATGCCCATTCCCGTATCTACAACTTCTACGCGGACGTTTTTGCCCTTCTTGAACACGTTGACGCGGACTGAGCCGCGCTCTGTGAACTTTATCGCGTTGCTTATAAGGTTTACCATTACTTGTATTATCCTGTTGGGGTCTGCAAGCGCCTGGGGCACGTTATAGTCAGTATGCCATTCGAACGCAAGGCCCTTCTTCTGCGCCATCTCTGCAAGAGACTTTATGCTTGGGTTTTCTCCAAGCTCGGCAAAATCGACTTTCTGCAAGTCAAGCTTTATCTTGCCTGAAGACAGCTTTGCCACGTCGAGTATCTGCTGGATGAGCTGCATAAGCCTGTCTGACTCGCTCACTATTATGCTTAGCTGCTCCTTCTGCTCCTGGCTCGGCTCTCCGAAAGAGCCTTCGTAAAGCAGCTTTGCAAAGCCCTTTATGTTCGTAAGCGGCGTCTTTAGCTCGTGGGATATGTTGTATATGAACTGGGTCTTAAGGTCGCTCTCGGCTTTGTAGTTTGAAGCCTGGCGCTCTGCCTTTTCTACTGCCTCTTGAAGCCGCTCGATGAACCTTTTAGTTGCAAGCTCCCTGTATATCAGCATGTAGCCAGTAGTGCTGTAGTTCTCATCTACAAGCCTTATGGCGCTCTGTTCGCATGGAAGCGCCTCGCCTGACTTTGTGCGCAGGTTTATGAACATATTGCCTATAGAGCCGCGCTCGTTTGCCACCGAAAGCGATGAGCCAAGAATCCTCTGCGATTCGCTGTCAAGGTAAAGCGACGAGACTGCGCCTCCTGAAAGCTCTGAAAGCTTATAGTTCAGAAGCAGCTCTGCGCTCTTGTTCATTGAAGTTATGTAGCCAAGAGTGTCAACGACTATTATTGCGTCTGAAGACACCTCGGCAATGTTCTTTATGTAGTTCTGCACTGCGTTAACGTATTTGTCGAACCTGCTGTTCGAGAGCAAGCAGGCATAGCCGAAGATGCTTTTGTAAAATGTAATCTTTGCCTCTTGCGTGTTGCCATTACCTACACTTAGCTTTGCCACTACAGTATAAGGCATTTGCGTAAACCTTGCAGCATCGAGCTCTGGCGAAAGGTCTGCAAGGCGCCTGCCCAAAAGGCTCTGGGCGTCTGCTTGCAAGACCTTTGAAGCGCTTGTGCTTGCCCAAATGACGCGTGTGCTTTGGTCAAGAAGCATAAATGCCTCGCGCTGCGCCTCGTTTGCGACTTTAAGCTCTTCTTCAAGCTCGCGGATCCTCGTGATGTCGCATGCAAGCACATGCATCAGGTTGTCGCTTACTGCGCTGCCATACAGCACGAAAAGCATATTGCCAAATAATGCGCCAACTTCAACAGCCGAGCCGTTCTTGAGCAATTGCTGCTCTTGTTTGCCTAAGGCAAAGAAATCGCTGATGCGCATGCCCTGTATTTCCTTTTGCGTCTTTCCGCAAAGCGCAAGGAAATCCCTGTTTGCCTTTGCTATTGCCCCATCGGCGCCTATAAGCAACTGCGGCATTCGCGCGTTAAATGCAGCATCAAAATACTTGGCTAGCCTAAGGCTCCTCTCGCGCTCAAGCTTTGCAACGTAAGCGTAGCCGAAGAGCTGCAATAATGCATTTAGCAAAGACTGCAGCTCAGAGTCAAATTTTTCCTCTTGCTTTGAAAGCAGCGTGAACACTAGCACAGGCCTAGAATCTACCGTTACAGGAATTGCCATGCTGCTCCTGTAGCCCTCGTTGTAATAGCCAACAAGCTCTGGAAACGCAGAGTAGCTGCTGAGCTTGTTGTCTGCGTAAGGCTTGCGCGTATTTACCAAAAATTCCTGGAACTGCGTTGTCTGCTTTGACGAAGAATAAATGTCTGAAACTAGCGCCTTGTCTATTCCAAATCGCGACTGCAGCAGGCTTGAATAGTTAGACAAAAGGGAGCCTGCGCTGTCAGAGCGCGCCATAATCTCCAAAGCCTCTTGGAGCACATCGCCAGTTGTGTTTTGCACAGAAACATCCGCCAAATAGCAATACGCACATAGAAATGACAAAATAAAAATAAAAGGTTAGCAGTAAAATATTCCAAGTCAAAAGCGAGACCATGGAGCCTGAAGAGCTTTTCGATGGCGTTTACAAAATAGGCGGCAAGCTTGCCACAAAGAACCTTGTGCCAGGCACAAAGGTTTACGGCGAGGACATTGTTAAAATACGCGGAGTAGAATACAGGCTTTGGAATCCGTACAGGAGCAAGCTTTCTGCTGCAATATTAAACGGGCTTAAGGAGATGCACATAAAGCGCGGAAGCTGCGTGCTTTATCTGGGCGCAGCAACCGGAACGACGTGCAGCCACGTAAGCGACATCGTGGGCAGCGAAGGCAGCGTATACTGCGTAGAACTCTCAGAAAGAAGCATGCGCGACCTTCTCAGAGTCTGCGAGAAGCGCGCGAACATGCTGCCTATATTGGGCGACGCTGCAAAGCCTGAAAGCTACAAGGCAGAGGTCGGCACGGTTGACATTATTTACCAAGATGTTTCTTCTAGGCTTCAGGCAGAAATTCTTCTAAGAAACGCAGCGCTGCTCAAGCGCGGAGGCTACGCATATATTGCGATAAAGTCGCAGAGCATAGACAGCGCCGCGAAGCCAGAGAAGGTCTACAACGAGTTTGTGAACGCGGCTTCAGGCGCATTCGAGCTCTCTGAGGCAATAGACATAGCCCCATACACGATGCTTCACCTTTTTGTTGTTATGAAAAAGATAAAGTTGTGACATTCTCCCCCAACTGAAGGTTGGGAGCTTCCAGGGCGGCTTGCACAGGCTTGACTTCCAGAATGCCCTTCGGCAGCTCTTGCGCTTATTCCTCGTTTGAGTATTACTATTGATGAGTTTAGGTCCCTATCTATTATCAGATTGCAGATGTTGCAGTG
>JAVZPT010000033.1:0-5572 GCA_038881455.1 Candidatus Micrarchaeaceae archaeon
CCATGTCGTCTGCGAAAACTTCAAGCCTGTTTCCAACGCTCAGAAAAGAACGCATGCCTGACCAGAGCAAAAGCGCAAGCTCTTTGGCGTATCCGCTGAGCCCTTCAAAGCTTGCCGCATCTGCGCCAAGCAGATAGCTATTAGCAAGCTGCGCGAATTTTGCAGAAAGCGCGTCGTTCCTGGAGCGTGCGCATTCCAGTATGGCAAGCGCCAGCGGCAGGCGCTTGCTGCTTCTTGCCAAAGCCCTGGAAAAGACAAGCACGTCTTCGTCGATTATTTTACTGTGCATACATGCGCCTGTACATCAGCGTGTTGGCAAACGCATATGCCAACGGAACAGCGAAAAGCAAGGCCAGCGAAACTGCGAAAAGCCCATTTAGAGAGCCAGCAACCACGGTTGAGCCTATAAGGGCAAACACAATAAATGCTGGCGCTATAGTGGAAATAAACATGTTAAGCGTTGCGTATGTTTGCACTGTGCCTTCAAGCTCTGCCGCGTGGCTTTCTATTCTGGCTTTGTGCGCTTCTAGCGAAGACGCAAGGTCAGACTTAGCGCCAGAAATGCCAAGCCCTTCAAGAACGCTTGCTATGTCTCGCCCGAAGAGAAGCTCGCGCTTTGCGACGCGCATGCGCCTTGCCACTGGGCCATTCTCACCAGCTGAGACCAGCTCAGCGGCTTTTGGTAGAGGCACGCCCATCTGCGCGTAATAGCTTAGCCTTTCCATCGCATCGAAAAGGTGCCTTTTGTAAACGCTGCTTTCATACATGCGTCGCGCACGCAACACAAACAAGCGAATTGCAGAAACTACAGCGACAGACACAGCCAAAAGTGGAACAAACAGAAAGGTGTGCGGGCCTGCTGCAAGGCTCAAAACAAATGCGATTCCAGAGCCTAAAGTCAGGTCAACCGCAAGCTCGCCTAAACTAATGCCGAAAAAGCGCATCATAAGCCCTCCTCGTACTTGCGCACAAGCTCAATTGCATTGCTGCAGGCAGAACCTTGCTCTGAAAGCTTCTTGATGAACTTTACGCGCCTGTCAAATTCTCTTATTGCGGCGTTAACAGTAATGCCTTTTAATTTCGCGTACGCCTTGATTACTTTGGAGCTGCTCAGCGCGCCCCTGTTGAAAGAGCAAGACCTGGAAAGCTCATCTATCTGCACGCTGTTGCTCTCGTTTATATCTATGCCGCTTTCTGTTTCGGCCCTGCTTAGCCATTTATATTCATATACGCCAGATACAATGCGCCTTGAAATGTCTACTTGTTTCATGTAAATTGCAACGTCAAGCATGCTCAGCGTCATTTGGTCTACGCCCATGGGCTTTGCAAGGAGCCTTTTCAGTATTTCTACAGCGCCCTCGTTGCTGTGCATCGTAGTCAGAAAAGGTATTCCAAGGTTCGCGCCGGCAAACATCTCTTTTGCCTCATCTCCGCGTATCTCGCCTACGATAAGCCTTTCGGGGCGCATTCGCAGCGCGTTTATGACTTGCTCCCTGGCGCTGACGCCGCCATACTTAGAACCGTACAGCGCCACAACGTTGTTGAAGTCGATCTCTGCCCTTAGCTCGCTTATGTCTTCTTCTATTGTGGCAACGCGCTGGTGCATTGGAATAAGCGACATGAGCACGCTAAGCATTGTTGTCTTTCCGCTTGCAGGAGCCCCTGAAACGAGCATGTTTACCTTTGAGTCAATTGCAAGCCACAGGTAAGCAAGTTCCTCGTCTGTGGCGCTTCCCTTCTTTATCAAATAATCTATTCCCACTGAATTGGCAGAGCCGAGCCTTATTGTAGCAGCGCCGCCGCTCTGCGCGTACGGCTTTATCTGCGCGTGCACCCTTGCGTCGCCAACCTGAACGTCTACTATCGGCGAACTGTCGTTAAGCTCTTTCTCAGCCTCATATGCCATCTTGTTGACTGCAAGCCTGAAATGCGATGCGCTTGAAAATAGCAAGTTGGTTTTGCAAGTGCCATATTCTGCATGGTGCACCAGCAAAGGCGCCGTGGGCGCGTTTATCTCTATCTCTTCGAGCTTTGCCTTGTCTTCGAGCAGCACACTGATTGCGCCATAGCCTACTGTGTCATGCGCAATGAGATATGCAAGGAATGTGGCGCGCTGCGCTCCGAGCTTTTCTGACAGCTCTAGGAAAGCAATTTCCTTTGCCTTTTCAAAAAGAAGCATAGACAAATCTTCGCTTCCAGAGGCAAGGGCATCTATTACGCGAGATTTTGTAATGCCAGCCTCTTTGAGCTCGTGCCTGCTGATCGGCTCTATGCCATAGCCAATTACATAAGAGTATGCACTGCCTGTCTTGAGGATCGCCCTTGGAACTATGCCGCCAAGTTCAACTACGGGCTCGCCGTCTGCCTGTTCGAGGTAAAAACCTAGATCGCAGTTTGTGCGGCCTTGTGCCTGTTGTGGATGCAACAACGCCGCGCGTGCTTTACTTACAATATCATTATATTTACCAAAGTATAACATATTATATATTATTACAAGTAAAAGCTTTTAATGCTTTCGCTGTATGCAGATACATGGGCAAATACAGCATGGCAAGGCAAATATGCTGCATTTATAAGTTTTAGCAGCTAAGCATAATCATGCCGAAGCAAAAGGAAAACGATGAAATATGGCTTCTTAGAAAGCTTCTCAGCAGGCCAAACTACGCGGTATTAAAGCTGTTGCTGTCGAAATCGCCAAGAACCACAAGGGAGCTTTACTACACGCTTGGGAAGAAATTCACAAGGAAAACGCTTATAATGACGCTCAGAACTTTATCGCTGCACTATAACGTGCTGCAGCCTACGCACATAAGGACAGACCGCGGTTACGACTTGGGCTATGGCATAAACGCAAAATTGAAAGACGTAATAAAGAACATAGACAAGCTTGAGAAAATCGTTGAGGAAGCCGCGCTGCCTAAGAAATAGGCTGCTGCGCTAGTTTTACAAATTATTGCTGCATCATAAGGTGCTTAGCATAGAGGTGTTTGCACGGCAACCACAGCACAAGTGATAGAGAAAATGTATAGGCTCGCTTACAGGGCCGACGAGACGCCAGAGGTGGCAACGCTTGAGTTTGATCCGGAAGACGGCAAGCCATTTCCATTCGAGCCAGGAATGTTCATCATGATTTCAGGTTTGGACAGCGAAAATAAGGCGCACGTTGCAAGGTCTTTCTCAGTAGCTTCAGACCCCGGCTCTGTTCAGATGGAGCTCTACATAGTAAAGCAGCCACATCAGGGCACTTCTATAGCGCATACGTCACACTTCATGGAGGCAAAGCTTGGAGACAAATTCATAGTAAAGGGGCCGTATGGGCAGTTCAGGTTTGACCCTTACAAAGATGATAAGGTGCTTTACCTTGCCGGAGGCACTGGCATAGCGCCGTTCATGTCCATGCTTAGGCATATAAAGGCACTTGGCGCAAAAACAGATGTCAAGCTTATATACAGCGTCAAGTACCCAAATGAGATAATAAGGAAGAACGAGCTGCAGGAGCTTTCAAAGCAGATATCGCTGCAAACGTTCGTAACAGTTACGAGGCCGCAGCAGGGCGACAACTGGAGCGGGCTCACAGGCCATATCGACAGTGCGATGATAAGCAAGCTTGTTACAGACGTAACTGAAAGAATGTGCTACATCTGCGGGCCGCCTGCTTTTGTGCAGGCAGTTAAATCTGCGCTTTTCTCATTGAACGTAAAGCAAGAGCGCGTCTCTGCGGATGTATGGGACGCAGGGAACTGAACACACGCTCGTTAGAAGCAGAACCTTGTTTTGCGTTTATTCATTTCTGCTTGCGCGCTGAAACAGCACTGCGGGCTACTTGATCTTTACAAGTATCATATGAAAGTCGTTCTCGAAGCCGAGCGCGGACTTAAAAGACTGTGCATCAAGCGTTATTGTGCTGTCAGAATAAGGATCGCTTATGTAAAAATTGTCTTTGTCGTAGCCCTTAACCACTACCCAATGTGGCATAGAGTCAAGGTATGAGTCTATCGCCTTTACGTCTATAAGCACGATAGGTATATGGTTAGACGATAATGCCTTCTTTATCTCAAGAATGCTTGCGGAAGGCATGTACTCTTCGCGTATGCCTATGCTCTGCGATTTCTGCTTTATCTCGTTGAATGAGGCATCTAGCGCGTCAAGGTTCACATTTTCATATACGGCCATGCGCCTTTCGTAGCCTTCGTCCTGCGTGTTGCTCATTATTGCAACCTCGGCGCCCCGCTTCGCAAGCGCATATGCAAGGCCGTACTTAGATCCATACCAGACGCTGCCGCTTACTGCCTCTTGCCATATGCTGTACTCGTTCTCGCGCTTTAGTCTAAAGTTCTTGTTTAGCGCCTTAAGCACCATCATGGCGCACGCTGCAGAGCTGGTAAAGTCTTCTGTCTGCGGATAGTGCGGCACGTCTAGAAGCACGTTGCTCTTGAGCTTAGCCCTCTTTACAGCATCTATTATGGACTTTTTAGAAGCGTGCTTTGGCTTTTGCCTTGCCGCATGCGCCTTTGGCTGCTTCTTTGTAGCGCGCACAGAGCGCCTTGCTCTTGCTGAATTCCCTTTGACTGCTTTTTTAGCCATTTTATCGACCTTTTAATCAATTAAACATTAAACGCAAAACAGCAACGCAAACATGCAGGGAGGGAGATTTGTTCACAATTGAACTCCCGCAGGCCTTAAGCCAACAGATCTTGAGTCTGTCGCGTTTGACCAAGCTCCGCCATCCCTGCACTCTTTAAATTGCCGCCCGCTGCTTTATATTGCTTTATATTGTTTTCTTAACACCTCCTTGTCTTACTTATTTACTTTTGCTTCTCAATATCCATTAACGCAAGCTTATATTTATTCTTTGCCTTTATTTAGCAATAAATTTTAGCAGATGGTGCAGCAATGGAAATAGAGAAACAAGACAGCAATACGTTTGTGATAAAGAAGAACAAGCAGAATGGAATGAACGCAGACGTGGTGGTTTACGCCGACGACAGACTAATAGAATACATGAAGTCAGATAGGACCCTGCAGCAGGCAGTAAACTCAACGACGCTGCCTGGGCTTGTAGGCAGCGTGCTTGTAATGCCAGATGGCCATGAAGGCTATGGCTTCCCTGTAGGCGGCGTAGCAGCTTTCGATGCAGACAATGGAATAATATCGCCAGGCGCCATAGGATTTGACATAAACTGCGGAATAAGGGTAATAAAGACAAACCTTACTGAACATGAAATAAGGCCAAAAATCAAGCAGCTTGGCGACCTGCTCTTCAAGAACGTGCCAAGCGGCGTAGGAAGCAAGTCCAACCTCAGCTTCTCCATGCATGACCTGGAACAAATTGCAGAAGAAGGCGCCGCTTACGCGGTTTCAAAAGGCTTCGGAATAGAGGAAGATACAGAGGTAATAGAAGAGAATGGTGCAATGGCCGGCGCGGATTTCGGAAAGGTAAGCAGCCATGCAAAATCGAGGGGCATGCACGAGCTCGGAACGCTTGGCGCAGGAAACCACTTTCTTGAGATACAACGCGTAGAAAAGATTCTTGACGAAAGCATTGCCAAAGCATATGGTTTGGAGAAAGACC
>JAVZPT010000034.1:0-5469 GCA_038881455.1 Candidatus Micrarchaeaceae archaeon
TGGTTTTAAGCCGAAAGTGCATTGTTGAATAATCCCACTACTCTTCTCCCAGAGAAAGGTTAATGTTCTTTCGATTTCTTGCTATGAATGGCGACAGGTGGCCTGGCACAGAGGGAATCTTCTCCGCGGCGGAGAGAAATTTGGAGAAAATCTTGTGAGCAGGAAAAAGGAAAGCCTGATAAACGAGGCATTTCAGAAGTTCTGGGTTTATCGCATGTTGCAGTCATATATGGGTTGGCTGCAAAGTTTTAGCGGATAGGATTCGTTGTACCGAAAGAAATACTTATTTAGCAAAAATTACTAAATTAAATTAGTTGCGGAGCGCCGTTGCGGAAATTGTTGATAAGCAAACGCAAAGCCACTTACGTTATTGCGTCGAGGCTTCTTATTTACTTAATTACCTCTCCAAGGAGCACAGAGGCGTAAGAGCCGCTTGGCAACTCAAACCTAACGAGTACGTTATTGCCTTGTATCTTATGTTGCTCTTTCTTAAAGTTGACAAGCAGCGGCCTATACGTGCCTTTCATGCTCAGTTCTGGCATGCTCTTTATTTTGAAGCTTTCTTTGCCTATCTGCATTTCTTCAAGCAACGCTTTTTCATATTCGTTTATGTGCTCAGAGTCGTAGCCTATTATGCTTGCCAATGGGTATTTGCCTTCGCGCGATACCCTATCAGGGTCTGGGAAGCCGTAAAAGTTTTCAGCGCAGCGCAGGTCAGATTCAAAGTCGCTGTTCTTTATCCTGCGCGCGAGCTCCTCGTTAAAGATCTGTGCCTGAGCAGCGTGCACGAACATGATTAGAATGCCCCTGGGAATTTTCCTTAAGGCGCCTGCGAAGTCGTACTTGGTATTTGCTAGGTGCGCGAGCATTAGCCTTTCAGGCACTAGATACTTGGGAAAATTGCCAAGGGCCCTTGAAAAGTCCATGCTCTGCTTTAGCTCTTTCCTTGCTTCCTTTGCGCTTTCTTCAGTCTCGTTTTCTGTGCTTGTTAAGAATTCTAGCGCCGCATCTTCAAGCTCGTTTCTTAGCAGGTGCATGCCTATTTTGTGGTTGTTTGACCGCATCCCGAACCGCTGCTCGCCAAAGAAGTTGGGCATCATGCCGTTTAGCTCTTCCATCACATCGCCTATGTTTTCAGGATTTTCACAGTCAGCTATCTTTACTTCGAAGGAATTTCCTATGTTGCTGCCGAGCTCTACCTTGCCACCAGGCCAGGCACCATTTATGCTTATGTCTTTTATGTGCACATTCGCAACGGCTTCTGGGCTAGCCCCGTATATGCTTGCTAGCTGAACCGTTATCGCGCGCCTGTCCTTGACGCCTGCGTAGCTTATGGACTTCTTGCCTCTAGAAACCTTCTTGGCTATCGCTGCAAGCGCCTGTATTGTGTTCCAACCCCGCTTTTGGAGCACAAAAACAGTAAATCTGCTTGCGCTAGACTCTTCTTCGCCTATATCTTGGGCCTTGTAGCGCGTGTCTTTTTCAAGCACAAAGCCTTTGCTGGTTATTTCCTTTACTATAAAGTCCTCTGCTTCTTTCTTGATCGTGCCCTTTGTGCCCGGGCTCCTGCTCATATGCAGCAAATGCATTTAAAAGTCACGAATTAATTATGAACTATGATTTTAAACTGTTGAGCTTTATTGGCTAGAGTTTTTATTGGTTGCAGTTTAAAACTAAACAAAAACTAAACAAAAATTAAATTAAGTGTTAAGCCGCGTGATGCTTTTGCACGAATCAATAGTCGAAAGGATTTTGTACAAAGTCGTAAAGCGCCACATTGCCGGAACAACGATAAGCTCTGCGATTGAAAAGGCCAAAGAGCTAAACAGCAGGGGCGTTCCAGTTTCGCTGGCTTTTTTGAGCAGCGAGATAGATGGGTTGCCAAAGGCGCGCTACGTTGCAAATACATACGCCGAGCTTGCGCACAGGATTGCAAGGTTTGGCCTTAAGGCGAGCATGCAGGTGCCGCTTGAAGAGATCGGCTACGCAATTTCAGTGGAGTCTTCGCTTGCTTACCTTCATAAAATAACACAGCTAAGCAGCAACCTTGGCATCTTCACCTGGGTTGAGCTTCCAGACCGCATCAAAGGCATGGTTAAGCTTCAGGGCAAAGGAGTGGGCTATGCCGTCAGCGCCGCAAACCTTGAACGCGTAAAAGGGCTATGCGGCAACACGATAAAGCTGATGTTTCAAAACAACGCATTAGGGCATGGTGCAGAAGCAGAAGCAGAAGCAAAGGCGCACAGCAGCGAAGCCAGAGGCGACATCTACTATGACGACAAGTATGACTTTGAGGAGGAGCTTGAAACGGTGCAGAGGGCTTTGGAGAGCGCAAGTTCGGTTGTGCTTCAGGCAGCGCCAGAAAAGCTTATAAGCACGCTGCTCAAGAACAGCGCATACAAAAAGTCTTTAATCTTTGAGTTCCAATTGGGTTATGCAAAAAAGCTGCTTTTGCGTGTAAAGAAAAAAGGCTGGCGCGTGAGCATGTATGTTCCTTTCGGCAAAGGCTGGGTAAATTATGCTGTTACGAGAATACAAGGCCGTTACACGCGCATAATAGCGCGCAGGCTGCTTGACGGCAAGAAGGTGTAGCGTGTGCAAAATAAGCGCAAAGTAGCCTTCGTAACCGGCGCAAGCGGAAGGCTTGGCAGCAGGCTATGCAAGCTGCTTGTAAGCTCTGGCTACGAGGTGCGCGCGCTTGTAGTATCAAAAGAAGTTATAAACGACCTGCCTGCTGGAGTTGTCCCTTTCGTTGGCACGCTTGACGACATGCAGGTGCTTTACGACGCGTGTAAAGGCGCAGACATAGTAGTTCATACAGCGGCACTTGTAACTTCTTCAGGCAAAGTTTCTGACATAAAGCGCGTCAATGTAGATGGCACAGCAAACCTTCTTGACGCATGCGCAAAAGGCTCATGCGGCCGCATAGTGTTTTCAAGCAGCATAGATGTCTACGGCAGAAAGAGGAGTGGCGTAATAACGGAGCAGACTAAGCCAAAGCCTAGCGACAAATACGGCTATAGCAAGCTTATGGCGGAGCGCGAGATAATAAACAGCGGCATAGCGTATGTAATATTCCGCATCGCAACAATATACGGGCCAGGCTTTGAGAGAAGCTTCTTTAAGGTGTTCAAAGCGATTGCAAAAGGAAAAATATCTATAATAGGCAAAGGCAGCAACCACCTGGCAATAGTGCACATAAATGACGTTCTTAAAGCATATGCGCTTGCCATTGGCAACGACGCAGCGCTTAACAACATATTCAACCTAAGCGACGGCGTAGCGTATACGCAAGAAGGCCTCATTGATGCTGCTGCAGATATGCTTCATGCAGCGAGGCCAAAGAGTCATGTAAGTGCAGCGCTAGTTGCGCTCCTTGCAAAGAAGCGCGGGCTAGACAGCGACGAGCTAAGGTTTCTGACTTCTGACAGAATAATTGACATAAGCAAAATAAAAAGCATGCTCGGCTTCGAGCCAAGCGTTTCAATCCAGCAAGGCGGCGCCGAGCTTGTGAGCATGTTTATAAAAAAGGAGCCGATTTTATGAAAATAGGCAGCGTTGAAAGGAGCATTAACGAAGCGCTCGAAGAGAAAGGGGCGCTGCTGTTCATGCTTATAGATCCTGTAGACTACAAAAGCCCAGAAGACGCAGTGCGCTCAGGCGCCGAAGCCATAGCCGGAGGCGCAGACTGCCTGCTAATAGGCGGCAGCATAGGCGCCCAGGGCGAGCTACTCGACAGCGTCACAAAAGGCATAAAAGAGAAGTCAGGGGAAGCAGTGCCTATAATACTGTTTCCTGGAAACATAGCCACAATAACAAGGCACGCTGATGCAATCTATTTCATGTCGCTGCTCAACGCAAGGAATCCGTACTGGCTTATACAAGCACAGCTGCTTTCGGCGCCGGTAATAAAGCAGGCAGGAATAGAGCCATTGCCTGTCGGCTACATAGTCGTTGCCCCAGGCGGAACAGTCGGCTGGGTTGGCGACGTAAACGTTGTGCCAAGGGAGAAGCCAAAAATAGCGGCTTCGCTTGCACTTGCAGGGGAGTTCCTCGGAAACAGGTTTATTGTTACCGATACCGGTTCCAACCCAAAACTGCAAGGCTACGGCCACGTGCCTTTGGAGATGATAAAGACTGTTAAAAACGCAATAAACGTGCCTTATGTTGTAGGCGGCGGCATACTTACTCTTGGTGACTTGCGCGCAGTATTGGGCGCAGGCTGCGATATAGTGCAGATAGGCACAGCCATTGAGCATTCGGCAAACGTTAAAAGAACAGTTGGCGCTTTTGCAAGGGTAGTGAAGGAAGAGGGCGCAAAGAAAAGACGATAGCAATGCGCGAAATCGCATCTGCAGAGATCTTTGCATTAGTGCAGGAGCTTTCTGGCAAGCTAAAAGGCAAGCGGCTCAACAACTTTTACGACCTTGGCTCTGGCTCTTTCAGGTTAGACTTTGAGGCTGGCATGTCCGTTTTTATAATGCTTACAAAGACAATAAACGAAACAAAACTACGCGAAGAAGCAGATGCTGCAACGCCCTTCGCGATTGCCGTGAGAAAGCGCATAAAGGGCAGCAGGCTTGCAGAGCTTAAACAGATAGGCTCGGAGCGCATAGTAGTTTTCGAATTCCTGGGCTCTGAGAGGCACTCGCTAGTAGTGGAAATGTTCGCAAAAGGCAACGTCATTGTTTTAGACATGCACGGAAACATAGAGCTGGCGTATGCCACTAGGCACTTTAGAGATCGTGACATAGCGCCAAGGCTGCATTACTCATTTCCTTCAAGCGATTCGCTTCCGTTTGTAGCTTTCAGCAGAGAGGCGTTAGGCAAAGCAGTAAGCAAAGCGCTTTCGCAAGAGGGCGTCAAGCTTATTGCTGCATTGTCTAAATTCGTGAACATAGGGCCCATATACCTTGAGGAATTGCTTGTTTCGTGCGGGTTGGACCCGAATGCAGAGCCAAGCTCAGCGGCAGACAAGGCCGGTTTGCTTGTTGGCGCGCTCATAAAGTTTGGAGAGCGAATGGGCAAGCCGATGCCTATCGCGTATTATCTTGATTCAAAGCCCGTAAATTATGCGATAATGCCAATAAGAAAATACGCAAGTTATAAGCATGCTGAGTTTCAAAGCATGAGCGAGCTTCTTGATAGCATATACGCAATCGAGCGGGCTCGGATTAGCGATGAAGAGGCTGCGCGCAAGGCCGAGGAATTGAGGAAAAGCATAGAAGAGCAGCAGAGGCTTGCAAGAGAATACAGCGAGAAGGCAAGGCTTTATAGGAACATCGCAAACAAAATCTACGAGCACATGTCTGGGCTCAACGAGGCAATTCGCGAGGCAAAGGCCGGCGCGAGAGAAGGCAATGCTGCACCTGCACATGCTGCGGTTTCAGATTCTGGGATAAGCATAGTCGGCATAGACAAAAAGGCGAAAACGCTGCACGTGGTGCTTGAGTAAACTACCCCTCCCTA
>JAVZPT010000035.1:0-5120 GCA_038881455.1 Candidatus Micrarchaeaceae archaeon
CCACGAAATCTGAGCCTGTGTTCTTGTAGTAGGCATCTGAGATTTGGCCTACGTTTACATGGAACATGTTGCTCTCTACCCAAGGCAGCTCGCTCCTTACTGCTTCGATTGTGCTTTTCAGCATGCCAGAATTGTACTTGCTCATAGTGTAGCCGAAAACAAAGGAAAGATTGCTGTGCCTTTCCTGAAGTTCATGAAGTGCTTTTGCAAGAGCCATTACCTTGTCGTAATTTCCAGGCACGCCGCGTATCTTGTCGTGGAGCTCTCGGTAGCCATCTAGGCTTAGCGTAATCACAAATCTGGGAATGCCCGTATTCAATATCGACTCTACCCTGTTAAGCACAGTTTCTTTGCTAACAAGTGAATTTGTCGGAGTGGTAAGCACGTAAAGCCATGGCATGCTCTTTACAAATGCGCTCGCTATTTCTGCTATGTCGCTGCGCATGAACGGCTCGCCGCCTGTAAGCTCAACCCACTTGAAATAATTGTTTTTAGAGGCAAACGACCTTATTTCATCTATGCCAAGCTCGCCCTTTGGCCTAAGCTGCCATATGTTGCATGTTAGGCAGCGTGAGTTGCACCAATACGTTATAGAAAAATTAAGTTTGTAAGGCCTAGGCAAAGCCGTAAAGTTGCTGCGGAGAGCAGTCATGCTCAAGCCGAGCAGTCTAGCAGCCTTTGACACTCAAACACACAATAATACCTCTTTGCTAATTAAAAAACATTTCTGTAAGCGCCAGGCAAGCAAGGTTTACAAGATTACTGGCAAAAGTGGCATCCCCACAACTGAGGTTTGGAGCTTCAGGGTCTGATTGATTTGCTGTCAGGTTCGCTCTCAGCCCTTATTGAAAGATAGGTTCCAATTCGCTTTTTTAAAGTCTTGCTAACTTTCTCAGGAATTGCTTTAGAGGTTTGACCTTTCAAGCTGCGAGAAGTGCTTGCTTATCATTGCGCCGTATGCGGGCCTTGTCACGAAAGCGCCGAATAGCACACCAAGCATTGCAGACTCTGCAAAACCGACGATTTGCACCAGCGAGGTTGAGAAGAATAATGGGAGCATGGCAATTACAAGCAGTGCGGCATCTGACCAGATTATGTAGAATGCGTGGCCCAGCCTTGTCTTCTCTGTGTAGTTTGCCTGCTTGCCTATAAACTCATCAGTAATTATGATCTGCGCGTCAACGCCGGTGCCTACAACCGCTATCATTCCTGCAACAGCAGCGAGGTCTATAGTGCCTATGAGCCCTATTACTGAAAGTATTATGAAAAGCTCTGCAAGCGTGGTGAGTATTATGGGCAGCACTAGGAAGCCGCGCCTGTACCTTAACGCTATAACAGCAGACACTGCAAACACAGCAACCAAAAGCGCTATGCCGCTGACGATCTCGAACTGCTTGCCAAGCGTCGGCGGTATTGTTGTCGGCGTGCCTGCAAGCACAGGCACAGGCAGCGCACCGCCCTTCAAAACGCTGACTATAAGGTTGCTCTGGTTTGTTGCATAAGCAAGCTGCGCTGCGGTTCCAAGGCCCTGTGGCGCAGAGCCGCTTATCTCGTAGCTCTGGCTTATAGACCCGTTGGTGACGCTAGGATTCAACAGCGGAGCAGAGAGAAGGCCTATGGCAGGCCAAGAATCGACGCCTATCGCAGGCGCCCCTTGCGTTCCTGTATATGTCGCGAAAGCAGGCGTAATATTCTGTGCGCTGACGTAGTCTATTGTGTAATTGAGCTTTGTTGCATTGCTTATGATTTGTTTTGGCGCGCCATTCGCTATTATAAGTTCAGAGTACTTTGCTCTGCTTGCATTGAGAAAATTTAGCGCCTGCGCAATGTTGGCGCTGCTATAAAGCTCTATTGGTATTTGTTCGTTGTCAAATGCTGCTGCCTGGTAAAGCGCGCTGAGCAGCTCTGATTCGTTTACACCAAGCCTTGACTGCTCCTGCGCAATCACTGAGCTGTTTAGCAGCAATACTGCGTTTGTGGGCCTGTCTAGGAACAGGTATAGTGGTTTGTTTGCCTGGCCGAAAACCACTTTTGCAAACTTGCCTGCAGCCTGGGCAGTTATAAGGAACGAGACTTGCCAAGAAACCGTGCCGTTGGCTTCAAGCTCCGAAGGCACTATGCTGCCTGTTATTATGTCCGTGCCATTTATCGCTTCTTTGCCGTTTACTATTCCCTGAAATACCCCCTGGCTTTCTATAAGCGAAATGGTCTTCTGTATCTCTGCCTGGGAAACCGTAGGCACTATGACATAAACCTCTGCGTTGCCTATGCCCTCAACTGTAACTTCCTTAAGCCCGAATGTTGAAAGCCTTTGCTGCAGCGTGCTTAATAACGTTGACATCACGCTTGGGTTAACCGGGTGCTCCAGCGAAACAGGTATTTCTGTGCCGCCTACAAACTCCACCCCGAGGTGAAGTATATGGGGTCCGCCGAACAGCGCGTCGAGTATAAGCAGCACTACTATTAGGCCTATGAGGAAATCTATGTGGATGTCTTTGAAATAGTTTAGGTTCATGCCCTCTCCTTGCGCCTCTTATAGAGCATAAGCAACGGTGCGTTGCCCAGCCAAGTTGTAAACATATCGCCGAACAAGCCTATTATGACAACGCTTGATATCTCGTAATATGTAGGCACATAAACTATTATCGATATTATGAACAGCACAAGGAAAGAAAGCAGGGCCGTGAACGTCATTGTAAGGCCAGTGCGCATAGCAGAATAAGCTCGCTCTTCTGCAGTGCCCTCGCTCCTCTTGAGAATGCGTATTGCTGCGAGCACGTCTGTGTCTATGGCATAGCCTATTATCATGAGCAAGCCTGCTATGCTTGCGACGCCGAGAGGTATGCCCAAAAGCCCCATAGCGCCAAGCGCTATTATCATGTCATTTGCTGCTCCGAAAGTAACTGTAGCAGAAGGGACTAGGCTCCTGAATATGAAAAACACTGCTATGAAAACAAGCACGAACGCAACTATTATTATGTCTTTGAACTGCTTAAGGAAGTAGCTTCCAAGTGTGGGCGTAACCTCTTCGAACGAATACGACTTGTATGGCACTATGCCTGCAAGCGCACTTAGGACCTTCTGCTCATATGCGCTGCTAGCAGCGCCATAAGCGCTTTGCAGCACTGACTGCATGGCGCTAGGGCTCGTAAAGTTGCTTGCGCTTATTCCAAAAGGAGCAAGCTGCGAAAATACAGCTGCTGAAGAGTTTTCCATCTGGCCCATGTACAGGGCCATCAGCCTGCTGTCGTTTGCAATCTCTGATTCGAGCGTGGCGTTGCCTGGACTGCCCTTTAGGGCAATAGTAAGTGTGGTATAATTAAGCTGCGCTGCAGAGTAGTTTGATTCTTGAGTGTAAAATTCAGATAGGTAGTTGTTAGCGTTTGCGAGGCTTTGATTTATCGGCAATGTAATGGTGAAGCCGCCAGGGCTTTTTGCAACCTCTGCGCCTATAACGTGCATCTGCGATGCTACGCTACTTGCAATCTCTGCAGGCGTTCCCGTATAGTTGGTTTCCAATGTTATGCTGACGCCGCCGCGCAGAGAGCTATCCAGGCTTATGTGGAATGAGAAGTATACTCCGAAAATAAGCATTATTAGCGGAACAGCTATTAGCAGCTTTACGCTCTTGCGCGAGTATATGTTTGGAAGCAGCATAAAAAGTCCTAACTAGGATTACGAAGAATTAGCAAACAAAATATATAAACAAGTATTCAAAAAGCGAACCGGCGCGCTAGTTCAGGCGTGCTTCCTCATCAGCTTGTTGTGCAGCGATTCGGCTGCGCCGTATATTATTATCATTACCGAAAGCAGTATCAGGGCAGTGCCCCAGAAAAGCGTCCATGAAATCGGAGTTGCTGATTTGCCGTATACCACAAGCAGGCCGCCGATCACAAGAATGTATATTGCCCAATATATTGCCCTGAGGCTAATCCAGCCACCGTGCTTTGCCCTATAATCCAGATAGCGGTCAAAATCGGATCTTTCAGATCTAGCCATTTCACCACTTTATACATATTAACAGAAAAGTTTAAAAACAGTGCGGGGGGTGAGATTTGAACTCACGCACCCACAAAGGGAACAGGTTCTGAGCCTGCCGCATTTGACCAAGCTCTGCCACCCCCGCTGATGCCACAGGCACAAGGCGCAGCGGCATAGGTATATTGTGCGCTCTGGTTTTTATGCGTTTGCAGCAAATAAAAATCATGCAGAATGTTAGCGTAGCCAACGCAACGGCAGTTGGCCTAGGCGCCATAATAGGCGCTGGCATATTCGTGCTAAGCGGCACAGTAGTTGCGCTTGCTGGGCCTTACTCGCTCGTAGCTTTCGTTGCTGTAGGCGTAGTCGCGCTTATATTGGCTATGATAATGAGCGAGCTTAGCTCAATAATGCCAAGCGCAAAAGGGGCATCGTACTCATACGCATACAAAGCTTTCGGAAGCGAGATAGGCTTTATTACCGGCATAGCGCTTTATGCGAGCTTCGCAACTGCAATATCTGCGATAGCGCTTGGCTTCGGCACTTATCTCTCGAGCATGCTTGGCTTTGGCTCTTTTTCTTCTATTCCGTTCGCAATAGCACTAATAGTCACACTTACCATAGTAAACCTGCTTGGCATAAGCAAAGCGGCAAAGACCGACTTCTGGCTCGTTGCGGTAAAGCTGGGCATACTTGTCCTCTTCGGCGCTTTCGCGATAGCTTTTGCAGACAAGACAGGCATAGCAGCAACCGTTGCCAACTTTTCTTCAAGCGGCTACAAACCAAGCGACATTTTTGCAGCAAGCGTGGCAATATTCTTTGCATATTCTGGCTTTCAGACAATAGCCACGTTTGCATCTAAGATAAAGGGTGGCGCAATTGGCGCTAAAAAGGCTATAATAGGTTCGGTTGCGATAAGCCTCGTTGTTTATGCGCTAGTAGACGTATCGCTAATGCTATTGGCGCCTGCAAGTAAATACGCAATAGTTGCGGACCCGTTGGCATTCGCGCTCCAGTATGCGAAGGCGCCGCACGCACTAGGTGTAATCATAGATTTAGGCGCGCTAATAGCCACTACGTCTGCCACGCTGGCTATGATACTTAGCGCATCTAGAATCTCATATCAAATAAGCGCAGACGGC
>JAVZPT010000036.1:0-5103 GCA_038881455.1 Candidatus Micrarchaeaceae archaeon
CGTGGGACCCGCTTGCGAATAGCAGGCACAACGAGGGAAAATACATAAAAAGCCCCAGAATACTTTAGGTGATGCTTATTGAATCTGTTAAGGAGCACATCGAGAAGGCAAAATCTGGCAGCATAGACCTGGGAGATTTTGCAGCGCGCGTGTTGGAGCAGAGCAAGCAAATCCAAGAAAGGTTTTCGCCTTTTATAACCCTAGCAGAAAGGCTAGTGCTTGCAGACCGGGGCATGCTAGCAGGCCTGCCTGTTGTTGTTAAGGACAATCTCTGCACGCTAGGCATGCGCACTACTGCTGGTTCTAAAATACTCGAAGACTACGTGCCGCCATTTGATTCCACTGCAGTTGCACGCGCAAAAGAAGAGGGCGCAGGGGTTCTTGGCAAATCAGGTATGGACGAATTCGGTTTTGGCACCTTTTCTACAAACTGCGCTTACCAAATACCAAAGAATCCTGTAGACGCTTCCCGTTCTTGCGGCGGCAGCAGCGGCGGGTCTGCCTGCGCAGTAGCAGCAGCCACATTTCCTGTAGTGTCAATAGCAGAATCGACAGGCGGCAGCATAACCAGCCCTGCTGCGTTCACAGGCACGGTTGGGCTTACTCCTACATATGGCCTGGTGTCAAGGTGGGGCCTAATAGACTATGCAAATTCCCTTGACAAAATAGGCCCCATAACAAAGACTGTGTACGACGCAGCGCTTGTGCTTAGCGTTATTGCCGGTGCAGATTCAAAAGACTCTACTTCGCTCGGCGTTGAGAAAAAGGATTACACAAAAGCCGTGGGAAGCGACTGCAGAGGCATGCGCATAGGCATACCCAAAGAGTATTTTTCAGAGGCTGTGGACAAAGGGATCAAGGCCAGGGTTTTTGAAGCGATAAGCAAATTGGAAGGCGAAGGCATAAAGTGCGAGGAAATGTCAATGCCTTCAACAGAGATTGCAATACCAACTTATTACATAATTTCAATGTCTGAAGCGTCTACAAACCTTGCTAAGTTCGGCGGCCTGCGATATGGGCTGCAGCCTGCGCTCGAGGGAAACGTTCAGGAATACTTTACAAAAGTGAGGACAACCGGCTTTGGCGAAGAAGCGAAGCGCAGGATAATACTAGGAACCTTCATGCGCATGTCAGGATACAGAAATAAGTATTATATTAAAGCGATGAAAGTTAGGAGCCTAATAATAGACGAGTTCAAGCGCGCATTCAGAAAGTATGACGCACTAATAGCGCCATCAATGCCCATACTGCCACCAAGGTTTAGTGAAATAGAGAAGCTTGAACCGGCGCAGATTTACAGTGCTGATGTGCTTACTGTTGCGCCAAACCTGGCAGGCGTGCCTACGCTTTCGGTTCCTTTCGGCTCTGTTTCAGGCCTACCTGTGGGCGTGCAGCTCATTGCAGACCATTTGCAAGAGCACAAGCTTATTGCCATTGGGAGCTTTTTGGAGGCGATCAGGTGAATGACTACAGCGACGTTATGATAGGTCTCGAGGTCCATGTAAGGCTCAACACGGCGTCGAAGCTATTCTGCGCTTGCAAGAACGCAGAGCCCGAAGAGCCCAACAGCAACGTCTGCCCTGTCTGCATGGGCTTCCCAGGCTCAAAGCCTTCGCTCAACAGCAAGGCCGTTGAGCTTGCTGTTATTGCCGCTCTTGCACTTGGCTGCAGAGTAAACAAAGAGATATCGTTTTCAAGGAAAGTTTACTTCTATCCAGACCTGCCAAAGAACTTCCAGATAACGCAGTACGAATCGCCTGTTGGCGTTGAAGGCAGCCTGTCGCTTAGCAAAGGCGGCAGAGCAATAGGCATAAGCAGGGTTCATGTTGAAGAAGATCCTGCGAAGCTGATCCATGTAGGCGGCGACATAACGAGCGCAGAGTACGCGCTTGTTGACTACAACAGGTCAGGCATGCCGCTGATAGAGATAGTGACGAAGCCAGATATCGGCACGCCAGCAGAGGCGCGAGATGCTGTTTATACGCTCGCGGTGATGCTTGGCCATATTGGCGTTTGCGACCCTGGAGCAGAGGGCGCCATACGCGTTGACGCCAACGTTTCCCTTAAAGGCGGAAGGCGTGTCGAGATAAAGAATATAACGGGCTTTGCTAATGTTGAGAAAGCGCTGCTTTTCGAAATTGCGAGGCAGCGGCAGCTGCGCGCCCAAGGAATGAGCGTGGAGCAGGAAACGAGGCACTTCGATGAGCAAAGGAAGCTTACTGCATCGCTAAGGAGCAAGGAAACAGAAGAAGACTATGGCTACATCTTTGAGCCAGACTTGCTTGTATATGAAATTAGCGAAGAGCATAAGAGCAGGCTTTTGCCTGTACTTGAGGAGCTGCCGCATAGGCGCATAGAAAGGCTTGTTGCAAGGTACGGAATAGACGAAAAGATGGCAAAGACAATAGTGTACGAAGGCAAGCCCTTCGCTGATTTCTTTGAGGCATGCGCAAATGAGTTTGCTGACACGCGGCTGCTTGCAAGATGGTCCACGGGCGATTTGCTTAAATGCCTTCATTACAACGGCGTAAGCATAGAGCGCTCTAAGGTCACGCCAGAAGGCTACGTTGAGTTTTTAAGCCTTATAAGCAATAATGTAATAACAGAAAGGTTCGCCAAAGAGCTCATAAAGGAGTTTGTAGCAACAGGAAAAAAGCCAGAAGAGCTTGCAAAAACAGCAAAGCAAAGCAGCGCAGCTGAATTGGACAAGGTAGTAGACCAGGTTATTGTTGAGAATGCAAAAGCCTTTGCCGATTTTAAGAGCGGCAACGCAAAGGCGCTGCAGTATCTTATAGGCAAAGCGCTTGAAAAGACAGGCAACGCAGCAGACCCTAAGGCGATATCAAAACTTCTGAATGCCCGAGTAGCTCAGTAGGTAGAGCGACCGGCTGTTAACCGGTAGGTCGTCAGTTCGAGTCTGACCTTGGGCGCACTCACGTTGCAACACGCGATAGCGAAACGTTGAGCAAACGCAAAGCGTGGCTTATGGTTTACGCCGCATAAGTGCCATATGCGAGCTAGCAAAAAGCGCGAATAAAAAGCGCGGTGTGTCCTAAGCAGCATGCAAGCATGCATTGCCCATATTTTCTGCAATGGACCTATGCCGAAGCCAACGGCTGCGCTTGCTGCACTCGCGTAATATATTAAAGCGTTGGTGCAAATTCATATCGGTGGTTTGGTGCTGAGGAGCACCTACATACGCGATATGCCAGAGGCGCCTGGCGATGAAGCAGTCATAGGCGGTTGGGTCTCTAGGCTCAAGGATCTGAAGAACGCGAGGTTTGCCTGGGTAACTGACAAGACAGGCACTGTGCAGATTACGTTTGCAAAAGGCAAAACAACTGAAGAGCTTTTCTCGTTTTTCGACTCGCTAAATCTTCACGATTTCGTTGTTGTAAAGGGCGTTGTGCCCGAGAAGAGGCTAGCCAAGAATTTCAAGGAGCTGCTGCCAAAGGAAATAAGAATAGTGGGCAAAGCAGAAAAGCCTCTGCCGATAGACGTCAACAACATTTTCAAGGCCGAGCTTGAGACACGGCTAGACTGGCGCTCAATAGCTGTGCGCGAGCCAAAGCTTATGCTTGCGCTCAAGGCGCAGTCAAGCTTTGTCGAAGGCATTGCGAGCTACTTAAACAAACACGATTTTGCAATAGTGTTCACGCCAAGCATAATGGGCGTAGCATCTGAAGGCGGCTCAGAGGTGTTCCCTATAGTATACTATGACAAGACCACATACCTAAGGCAGGACCCGCAGCTGCACAGGCAGCTGCTTATGGCAGCGGGCATGGACAAGATTTACGAGATAGGGCCAAGCTGGCGCGCAGAGCTTAGCCATACGCCAAGGCACCTGTCAGAGCACAGGACCTGCGCAGCAGAGATTTCGTTCATAGAAGATGAGCACGACGTAATGCGCGTTGAAGAAGAGGCGGTTCAATCAGGCGTAAGGAACGTGGCCGAGAAGCACAAAGACGAGCTTGAAGAGATGGGCATACAGGTAACTGTTCCAAAGGTTCCTTTTCCAGAGCTCGACTTTCCAGAAGTTTACGATATTCTTAGAGAGCTTGGCAGGCAGACTCCAAAAGGCAAAGACCTGGAGCACGAGTCAGAGCTCGCGCTTGCCAAATATGTTAAGGAAAAATACGACAGCGAATTCTTCTTCATAAACAAGTTCCCGTTCAAAGCAAAGCCTTTCTACGTGATGCGCTACGACGATAATCCAGATTACGCAAGGAGCTTTGACCTTGAGTACAAAGGCATTGAGCTCAGCTCAGGCGGCCAGCGCGAACATAGGTATGATAAGATAATCGCGCAGGCGAAGGAAAAGGGCATAAGCACAGAAAGCATAATGTGGTTCGCGAAATTCTTCAGGTACGGCGCGCCGCCGCACGGCGGTTTCTCTCTAGGCATAGAAAGGACTGTAATGCAGCTTCTGAACATGCAAAACATACTTGAAGTGCCTGCTTTCCCGAGAACTCCTGAGCGGACAGTGCCGTAGCGCAAACTCGGCAATAGCTGCAAGCGCGCAGCGCAACTTTTCTATTGCTGAAGCTGTAATCGATTTTGCTGTGCCTTTGCGTACATTTCGCGCTGCGCCTCCAAGACCTTCGGCTCGTCCTCCCAGTACCATTTCTCTAGCTTCCTCTTTGCGTATTTGCTTATTACTGGCGCATGCCACAGCATTATTTTGCACCAAAACTGCACGTTAGGCTTTCTTGGCAGCTTTTCCATTCTGCGCACCTCTAAGAGCGTAAACACAAGAAACATGCACGTAATGTGCTCGGCGCCTGTTGAGATAGTTACTTACGGCTCCGGGCTCCTTTGCCTCAACCATGAAGCCGTAGTCGCCTTCTCCGATGCGAACCTCTTTTACACCGCTTATTTTCAAGTACTCCAACGCAAGCGAGTATGCATTGGCGCTCTTGCCGCTGGGCTCTATGAAGAACAGGCTGCTCTGTATGGCGCTACCAATATTTCTGTGCCTTATGTTTTGCATTTCCCCACCATGATATTAGCATTAGCGCAAGCAGTAACAGGAACAAGAGCATTAGCATAAAACGCCGGTGAAGGCCGGCGTGGTGAGAAGTGTGGGTGCCATATTCGCGGGAG
>JAVZPT010000037.1:0-5042 GCA_038881455.1 Candidatus Micrarchaeaceae archaeon
CCCTTTGAGTGCAACGTCTTCAAAGTCGAGATAAATTGTCTCTTTCCTATTATAGCCAGATATCTCTTGCCACATCAGGGAAGTTTTTCCCGCCCTCCTTGGACCTATTATTGTTGCGGCCTTGCCTTTTGCCACATTTATTGCTAATTCGCGTTTTACCAAGGTTGGTACGGGTTTAGACAGGTAATTAGCTAAATAATCCTTCACTAGCGCAATCTCCATAATTATCTTATAACTGATACATTATTAAGCTTTATTGTATCAGTTGATGATACAATAATATAAACGCTGCCTGATGTGATGCTGCTTTGCTGTTGAGCGCCCAATAGCCACGCCCTGCGCGCGCTTTTGCCAAAATGCAAGCTAGCGAACATTGCAAGAAAAAAATGAAACACGCAGGTCTTGCCGTGCTGGCTTTTGTTTTTTGTTTTTTTTTGTGCTTTTTACTTTTGTTTTGCGCTTTTGAATACGTTCTGCGCGTTCTGCCTGAACTGCTCAAAACTTGTCTGGTTTGAAAGCTCGCCTGGCTTATAGAACCTGTTGAATAGAAGCAAGTCGAAAGTCATGCCAAGCTTTGTGTCTATTGCGATGTGCCTTTGATCGCTGCCGAACAAATCAACCTCAACAAGCTTTGCGTGTGGCTTTGCAAGCATATAGGCTTCTTCAACCATTTGCGCAAGCTCTGAATTATAGTCCTTATTTAGGTTTTGCATTCCAATTGCCCTTATCTCCAAGTTGGGTCTCTTGAACTGCTTTACAAATGTTCTTAAAGGGCCTCTGAGATCCTCGTGCTTTAGAGTCCTAAATGCCAAAATGGATTGCGTGTTAACGTCATATACGCTCAGCATTATGTCAAAAATAATGCCCTTGCACAGCAAATATCTGTTCTGCTCGCTGTACTTGCCAATGAATGCGCTGCCTTGTGCCAGTTCCGAACTGCTTTTCTCGGCTGTTGAAAGAGAAAGGTGTATGCGGTCCCTTTCCCTAAGGTACATTCTTTCTGCTCCGAAATCTGCGCCTTTTGTTGCTTTGGCTTGCACGTATTGATTATACAGGTCCATGGCATCTAAGCAAGTTTTATATATGTAAGCTAAATAAATTTATAGCTGTTTTTGCCGATGATTTGATGAAAATTTCGTTCATAGAAGACACGCCCTTTGCAGCAAGGTTCACAGTAAGCGGCATAGGCTTTGCAGAAGCCAACGTTCTTAGACGCATAGCAACTGGAAGCGTGCCTGTTTTTGCGATTGACACCGTAACCTTTTACGAGAACACGAGCGCAATGTTCGATGAATACATAGCGCACAGGATAGGGCTTATCCCAATAACAACGCCAAGCAAAGGGTATGATGAAAAAGACGCCATTATGTTTTCGCTTGAAGCAGAAGGGCCTAAAACAGCCTACTCGGGCGACCTAAAGAGCAGCGATAAAGAAGTGAAGGTTGCAAACGAGAAAATACCGATAATAAAGCTTGCAGAAGGCCAAAGGCTCAGGCTTGAGGGCAAGGCAGTAATGGGCATAGGCGCCAAGCACGCAAAATTCCAGCCAGGCATGGCGACTTACAAGCAGCTAGACAACGGTGATTTTGAATTCTATGTCGAGACCTTTGGTCAGATGCCCGCAATCGAGATAGTTCACAAAGCAGTGGAAACGATTGAAAAGCAGCTTAAAGAAGTGCAAAATGCGCTTAAGAAGTAGGGTAAAGCGGGGGTGGCAGAGCTTGGCCAAATGCGCAGGACTGAGGTCACGCCGCAGAACTCCTGTGGTTTAGAACCTGCGTGAGTTCAAATCTCACCCCCCGCATGAAAGGCACTAGCTGGCATGCGAAGAAAGCAAAGTGCATTGCTTTCCAAAATTGAGCAATACAATGCAAATTGCTTAAAAATAAATATGATGCAATAGCACAATAGATATAAAGGAAATGCTTCAAAAGATAATGCATTTATTCATTTATTAAGCAATAATTAGGCAATAGTAAGTTGTTTGCATGCAAGAAAGAATCATAGACTGTGATTCCAAGATACTTGGCAGGCTTGCCAGCAAAGTGGCAAAGATGCTGTTGAGCGGCGAGAGCGTAGTGCTTGTAAACGCTGAAAAGGCTGCGATAAGCGGCCATTTAAGCGATATTGTTGCCAATTACAAACGCAAGCATGAGCTAAAGGATAAGGCAAACCCGGAGCACTCGCCATACTTCTCAAGACGCCCAGACCTTTTCGTAAAGAGGGTCATAAGGGGCATGCTGCCTTTCAAGAAAAGCAAAGGCAGAGAGGCATTCAAGAGGCTGAGGGTTTTTATAGGCATTCCCGATCAATATAAAGGAAAAGAGTTTTACGGCTTAGAAGTCAAAGCCAGCAACCAGGCGTTCGAAAAGACAATTACTGTTGCTGAGCTTTCAAAAAGGCTAGGATACTCGCGCGGGTAATACTTATGGCGATAGCAAACGAAACTGTTCGTTTAGGCGCTGCTGAAGATGCGCAACGCGAGCCTGCAAAGCAGGCAGGCAAAGGCGAGCCTTCAAAAAAGACAACCAGGCGAAGGCCTGTAAAGAAGCGTGCGATTATAACGTATGCAAGAAGGAAGGAGGCAGGCGCGCGCGCAAGGCTTGTGCCCGGAATAGGCATGCTACTAATCAACGGTAGGAGCGTATACAAAATGCAAAACAAGTATCTTCGCGAATTAGTCCTCGAGCCTGTGTCTCTTTCGCTTGTTACGCAAGAGCTAGCAAGAAACGCAAACATATACGTAAACGTAAAAGGCGGGGGCATAAGTGGCCAGATGCAAGCGGCAAGAAGCGCGATAGCAAAAGCCATAGCAAGGTTCAGCAAGGATGAGGTAGTCAAGAATATGTACATGAATTATGATAGGTCGCTCCTTGTAGATGACGTAAGGCAGGTGGAGCCTAAGAAGTTCAAGGGGCCAAAGGCACGCGCCAGGTTCCAGAAGTCGTACAGGTAAAAGGTAATGCCATGATGGTACCAGTGAGATGTTTTTCATGCGGGCAGGTAATAGGAGACAAATGGGAAGATTTTGACAGGCGCGTACACAAAAACGGAGAAGACCCAGGCAAAGTGCTTGATGAGCTCGGAGTAAGAAGGTATTGCTGCAGGCGCATGCTCATAAGCCACGTTGACCTGATCGACGAGATAATAGAATACGGCAGAAAGTAGCTGTACTGGTGTTTATGTTTATAAGTCTTAGCTAGCTAATAAATTCCGCGGGGTCGTCTGCTAGCCTGGTAGGCTCTGCGCTTAGGGAGCGCATGACCCGAGAATGTTCGGGAATTCAAATCTCGGCGACCCCGGTGATTCGATGCAAGAGATAGATGAAAAGGCGAATGCAGAAAGCGAAGGCCAGGCGCAGGCAAGCGCCAAAGAGGCAGCGGCAGCGCCATCGGCAACGAGAAGAACCAGGAAAAGAGCGTTTATCGAGGACCAAGACGCAAATTTGGAATACGCTGAATATTTAGAGTCAGGAGTCCAGATAGGCGCAATGGTAAAGGCGCCTGGCATGTCAAAGTTCATCTACAAAACCCGGGAAGATGGACTTCACCTGCTAGATGTTAAAACAATAGCAGGACGCGTGCAGATTGCTGCAAAGATGCTGGCAAGGTACGCGCCTGAAGATATAGTCGTTACTGCTTCAAGGGTTTACGCCATGGCGCCTGCGAAGAAGTTTGCTGAGGTTACTGGCACAAAGGCGATTCTTGGCAGGGTAATGCCAGGCATATTTACAAACCCGAACAGAAGCGACTATATGGAGCCTGCGATGGTGCTTGTTAGCGACCCAAGGAACGAAAGGCAGGCGATAAAGGAAGCAAGCAAGATAAACATGCCCGTAATTGCGCTTGCTGATACCGACAACTGGATAAAGTTCGTAGACCTGGTAGTGCCTTGCAACAACAAGGGCAGGCATTCCCTCGCGCTCATCTACTACATTCTAGCAAGAGAATTCCTCAAGGAAAAAGGGCGCATAAGGTCTAACGCAGAGTTTAAGCACAAGCGTTCTGACTTTGAGGCGAAGATAGAGTTGAAATCAAAGTAGCTAAGGCCCGCTTTCGCTTTGAATCCTTGCGCATGCACAATGCACTTGCATGGCAGCGTGACAGCATGGCAGCACGACAGCATTGCAGCAAAGCAGCGCAAACAGCATAAAAGATAAGCACATGCGTGGCAATATGCTCATGCTCAGGATAGGCCACCATATTTCAGTATCTGGCGGTTTCGCGGTTTCGCTTGAAAGGGCGCATGCAATAGGCTACAATACGATGCAAATATTTGTTAGCAATCCGCGTGCTTGGAGCATAAAGAGCATAGGTTTAGATGAAGCAAGCAAGTTCGCTTTGAAGGCGCGGAGCATGGACATAGAGCCTGTATTTGCGCACATGCCTTACTTGCCGAACTTCTCCTCTGCAAGCGACTCTGTGCATCAGAAATCAGTAAAAGCGCTAAGGGATACGCTCTTGAACTGCAAGGCGCTTGGAATAATGTACCTTGTAGTGCATCTGGGCAGCCACATGGGCAAGGGCAAGCAGTTTGGACTTAGACGCATAGAAAGCGCGATTAACGGAATAGATACTCTCAATGTTACCTTGCTTTTTGAGAACGAGGCTGGACAGAGAAACGCTATGGGCTCAAGCATTGAAGAGCTGCTCGAAGTGCTTGACCTTGTAAAGACAAAGAATAAAGGGTTCTGCATAGACACGTGCCACGCATTCGCAGCAGGATACGATATAAGAAAAGAGGAGGTGCTCGACAATATGGCGAAAGCCCTTTCAGGAAAGATAAAGCTAATACACCTTAATGATGCTAGGTTCGGCTTAGGCTCGCGGCTTGATAGGCACGCAATCATAGGCAAAGGCTTTATAGGCAAGGAAGGAATAGGCAACGTTCTGCGCAAGTTCGCCAAGACGCCATTTATAATGGAAACCTCGTGGAAAACCAACTACGAAGCAGCAGCCGAGCTTAGGTTAGTAAAAAGGCTTGCGCATTCGTGACATCAGCACATGCCTAAAGCAGCTACACACTTACAAATAAAGCACGTT
>JAVZPT010000038.1:0-4987 GCA_038881455.1 Candidatus Micrarchaeaceae archaeon
GCTGTGTCCTTGACCGGACTAGACGACGGGAGCCTGCATTATAATGCTCTCTGCTCTTTTATTTTTATATCTTGCTTGTTGCGCAAAGCGATTAGAACCAGACATTCCTGCTGAGCATTACTCCATATACTGCATAATTGAAAATATCCATTAGCGTATCAAGCAGCTTCTCGTCTTTGACCTCTTGCGTGCCTGTTTTAAACAAATTGTTAAGCCTGTTTATCTTATCGCCTATCCTTACGATAATGCCCATTGTACCAAACTTAAGTATGTTGTCTGAGCCATAGTCTTTGTTTTTTCTAACGCCAAGTTCGTAGCACTCTTTGCCAATCTCTGGAACTGGTTTGTTTGCCATTTGCGAAGCGCCAGATATGGCGATTTCTGCAAGCTTCCTGAAGAATGTTTCGTCGGCAAAGCCTTCTATGTCTTTTGGCTTCTTGAACCTGCTCCAGAACAAGTTGTTAAGCTCTTTTACAACATCAGCAAGAGCATAACGTGGTGCGCCAGGCGAAGCTGTTTCGTTCACGGTCTTTTCGAATTTATTTTCCCACGAAGAGTAACTTCTTGTGCCCGCCATAGGCTCGCGCAGCTCTCGAAAAGAACAGAAACTACCTTGAAAGATCAGCTGCCTCTTCTTTTGTGGCTTCTTGCGGAACACTCGGAGCAGATACAAGCACTACATCTCCGACGTTCTTGACGCTCTTGTAAAGTATGCTCTTTTGCCTTAGAGTGGTCCTTGCATCGCCCTTTGCGCTTTTCCAAGGGATCATAAGAAGCCTGCTTACTTCGCCCCTTTCAAGGTCAAGTATTATGTCTTGTACCTCGCCCAAATACTGGCCTGCGTCGCTGTATATGTCCATTCTCAGCAGCTCTGAGAGAAGCATATATTCACCTATCGCCCTGATTTTATTCACCACGACAATTATTTAAACATTACTTAACGGCTATTATAGTGGAATACTTGCCTTTATGGCTGCAGCCAGTCTATTTCATAGTATTCATGTCTGCTCTTTGGAAGAAGTATGCGCCTGACCGTATAATAGGTAACTGCTGTTTCCCTATCAACTATTGCAAGAAGAAGCTCAAGCTTCTTCTTTGCGGCTTCTTCTATGGCGCTTGCAAGGTCATTGCCGCCAAGGTATTCCTCTTCGCCGAGGGCAAGCATTGCAAAATGGGGCGGTTGCTTTGCTGGATCGTCTGCCATTCCGCCATGCCTATGGTAAAGCACAAAGTCTGTCTTGGTACGGCTCTTTTTAGGTGAACCAGGCATAGCAAGCAGAAATGTCTTCCTAACAGAATGTGCTACGCGTATGGCTCGCGCCCATTCCGATATGAGCATGCGGGAATTGCGTGGAAATACGTGTATAACGTGCTTCGAATGCGATCTGTTGGCATTGCCTTCGATACCCGGCCTCGCCCCCGGAAAGTAAACCCTAAAGTTCGTGCCGAACTTAAAACCTGTCTTTATTACGTAGCCTTTGTCACGCCAGTCTGCATATACTTCATACATGCTACTGAAGTTGCTGTGCCTCTTCTCGGCAAGGGAAACTAGCTCAGTGCGAGAGATGTTGTCAAGAAAGAGAATGCCTTTGTCTATAAGGTACATGGTCTCATATACGTCTAGCTTGCTTAGCTGCCCCCTATCTGCCGCTTTGTATGAGCCATATTGACCAATCCAATACCTTTCGTACAGCAACTTGCCTGCTTCTTTCTCGCGCACCACAGCGATAAGGTCTGATTTGAAGAACGTAGCAGAAATTCTGACGCTGGGCAAGGCAATGGCTTGCACAGGATACTTCTTTACTGGGTTCTCTACAGGTGCACTGGCTCCTATTGGCGCGCGCCTTGCTATAAGTCCACGGTCGCGCCAATCTTTATACGCAAAGTACCGCGCAAGAAATTTTTTGGAACGCCAATACTTTGAAGCTATGCTGATAAAATCTAGGTTGCCTCTAATAGAGCTGCATTCTGCGTTCCTTGAATCTATCAGATAAAGGGCCTCTTCCAAGTCCAGTTTGATAGCGCCATTTTCCAAAATGCCGTAAAATCCGCTTTGAAGTGCGCTCTTGGTCGAATCATCAGTAACGCGGAAAGTCCTGTTTGAAACCTCAATCTTAAGCATAAGTAGACTGCTCTCTGCAAGTATATAAAATCGGCGCTTGCCCGTAATAAGCAATAAATATTGCCTAGCAGATATTTAGTCTATGCAAGGCTACTATGAACGCAGACAGCTTGAAAGGCTGAGAAAAGCAAAGCTTGCAATAATGGGTGTTTTGCTTGCTAGCCTTGCGGTGTTTGCAGTTATAGCAGTATCGGCTATAGCAAACGAAGGCTTCAGCAGGTTCGTGGCAACGCTGCTTTCTCTGAATCCTTATTACTACATTGCGGCGCTGGCGTGCGTGCTTTTGAGCGACATCGTTGGCTTTCCAAAATGGGACCTGTTCCTCAAAAAGCTAAAAATCAAAATACCAAAGACAAAGAACTTTTTGATTTATCTCTCGATGTTTTCTATGGACATATCCCCGGGCAGGTGGGGCAGGGCCGCTGTCTCTTACACTGTCAACAGGCAGACCAAGGCATCGTTCGGACAGACGTTTCCTGCTGTTGTTGCAGATATATTCACAGATTTTTTGGGCTTCATAGTAGTGGCCCTCTTTACTGCTTTCTTGGTCCACAAGTACTCATATATATCGATTACAATAAGCATAATACTGCTGATACCGTTTGCATTCATATTTTACGAAAAGCCGTTCAAGTTTCTTAAGAAGAAATTCTACAAGTACAGGCGAACAAGGAGCTTCTTCAACATAGGAGACACCTATTTTGAAAGCAAAAGGCTGTTGAACCTTTACAGTTACGCGTTCGCTATGCTTTTTACAGTGCCTTCGGTAATTTTGAACGGGCTAGCTCTTTATTTTGTAGTATTAAGCTTTGGCGTGCACATGGGATTGGGCTTGTTTCCTACGCTGCTTTTCATCTACACCTCTGCGCTTCTGCTCGGCATGATTACAGGCATACCAGGCACGCTTGGCATTACAGATGCGGCGCTTGTGGGCTATCTTGCTGCGTTCTTTCCAAGCCTGGGCATAACGTTTGGAGTTGCGGCGCTCGTTACGATATTCTTCAGGATAGCTAGCATATGGTTTGAAGAAGGCATAACATCGCTTGTGCTGCTGTATACCATGCGCTACTGGTAAAATTGACGCGCGAGAATGAAAATCAGGAAGCAACTAGTCGCGTATTCCCTGCGGAGTGATTTTTATAACGGCTTCGCCTTCTGGCAGGTTCGGCGAATCTACAAGGCGCACTATGCGCTTGTCTTCTTTGCTTTTCCTCAGATAAAGCCGCGTCGTTGCTGCGTGCGCAATTATGTTGCCGCCCACTGGAACAGTGGGGTCTCCGAAAAGTATAGCTGGATTGTCTATTACCTGGTTTGTAATATATACTGCGAGGCTGAATGAATCGGCTAGCCGCTGAAGCTTGTGCACATGTCCGTTAAGCTTCTGCTGCCTTTCTGCAAGACCGCCCCTTCCAACAAACTCGGCCCTGAACAAAGAAGTAAGCGAGTCCACAACAATGAGCTTTATGCCCTTCTCTGCTATTAGCTTATCGGCCCTCTCTATAGTAAGTATCTGCTGCTCAACAGAAGTAGCGCGCACCACGAATATGTTATCGAGCGCTGCTTTGGGGTCCAAATCCAAAGGCTTGGCTAATTCTTGCACACGCTCAGGCCTGAATGTGCCTTCGGTATCTACAAAAAGCGTGCCTCCTCCAAGGCCGCCCTTGCCACGCTCAAGTTGAACGTTAACGGAAAGCTGGAAACCTAGCTGAGATTTGCCACTGCTGAACTTTCCATAAGCTTCAGTTATTCCGTTAGTTTCTATGCCACCTCCAAGAAGCTCGTCAAGACCTTTTGAGCCTGTGGTTATCTTGCCTATTGCCAGCCTTTTCTCAAGCACCTTGGAAGCTTCTGAATACTCTATAGTCGTTGCTTGCTTAGCGGCTTCGATCGCTTTCCTTGCGTTTTCAACGCTTATTCCCACTAATTCAGAAAGCTCGAAAGGCGACGCAACTGCAACTTGGTCTAGAGATGAGTAGCCTGCATTTCTTAGTTTCTCAGCAGTAGCTGGGCCTATGCCTGGCAGGTCTTCTATGCCTTTTATTTCCTTTTCTTTGGCCACGACATCAGCCCCAATGGTTTGGCGAACTGCCCGGCTTTTGCGGGCTTGGCTTATGCCAAAGCCGCAACCTTGGTGCTTCTGGCTTCAATGGCAGCGCTTGCTTTGCCTTTGTTGCCTTGCCTTTCTCGCGTATCCTGCTGTTCTTTTCTGCATTGGGCATAATGCCACTTTATTTCACAAGTCCTTATGTATTTATCGCAGGTTATTTCTATAAGCCTTTGCTCGCTTCGCGCGCTTGCCAAGCCAAGGGGCTGCCGCTCCGCGCCAAGTAAACCTTACAAATTCTTGCTTTACATGCTTTTAGTCTTTGCTTCTATCGCCTTGAGTGCCCTTATCTAAAAAGCGCCTGCCAAGTTCTTCCCTGTGCCTTACCTCGCGCTCTATCTTCTCGAAGTCTTCCTTGCTAAGTACCTTGCCCAGTATGTATTGCGAGTAATCTACAGAAACCTGCGCTGCGTTAAGCGCTATCGCCTGAAGCTCTGCAACTGAGAGCCTGTATTCCTTTTCAGGCCTCAGAACCTCTATTGCGGCAGGCGCAAAGCTAAACGAAACACTTACGAGCGTTGAGAGGTTTTTGAACAAAACAGTAATTACTGCGCTTGTCGAATACACGTTGTCGCGCTCGAGCTTTATAGGCTCTTCGATGCTGCCAAAGCAATAGACAACACCTTGTGTTTTGAGCAACCTGTTGTTTACGAGGTCAAGCATAAGCGGCTGCAAGTCCTCCTGCTTCTCGCTTTGCATGTCAAAGTAGAGCTTAGCCAATATGCCGCCGGCTGCGATGGTCTTGTCGGTAAGCTCGTTAA
>JAVZPT010000039.1:0-4928 GCA_038881455.1 Candidatus Micrarchaeaceae archaeon
GACGCATGCTTTGATTTTGCGTATTTGTAGTAAACATATGCAAAGAGAGCCCCGAAGATCCTGACTAGCAGAAGTGGCGCGACGAAGTTCTTGTAGTGCAATACAGCAAGCACGACAATAAGCCAATATGCGGCCCACATTATATTGCCTGCTAGCGCTGGTGCAAGGCGCCTATCAAGCCTGAGCTCCCTGGTAAATACTATAAGCGATACTCCGGCGAATATCACAACCATGCTGAAAAGCTGCAGAGCGCTCAGATGTTCGTCAAGTGCAAAAATGCCGAATAGTATTAGCAGAGGGGGCTGCACCTCCATAAGCATGTACGAGTTGGACACGCCGCCCACAGGCACAGACTTGTAGACCAAAATGTAGCCCAAAAAGATCGCTGCGCCTCCGGCAACTCCGGCAGCGAGCAGAAGCGGCACGTTGCTTAAACTAAAGGTGCCGTAGGCAATAAAAAGCAAAAGCATGGGTATTATGCCTGCTGCCAGTACGGCTACAGACGCAAGCTCCTTGCCCAATTTCTTTATGTAGAGCTTCGACGCCGAGTCTACGACAATCCAGAATGCAACTGCACTGAGCGCCGCTATGATTATGGAAGAGTACATGCGCATTCATCTCTTGCTCAGCTTTTTTGCATAAATCGATTCGCGCGGAACAAATAGAATAATAATGGGTATAAACAGGGCATTCAATCTTATTCAATAATTATGCAATGTTTAATAGCTTTATCTTACGGCGTTTTATTGCTGAACTGGTTGAAAGCCCAGAAGCGCCAACAAAATATTCACGCACCGGCTAAAAGAAAAAGCCATTGCGAGCCGACTGACCATTTAGGAAGGCATTTAAAATTCACGGCATACAATAAAGAATGATTGCAGGAATTTGATGTGCATTCTATGCCGCGCAAAATTAAGGTTGCCCTTGTAGGTGAATTCAGGCTATCGGCAGGCGGCGTAGGCAGATACTCGGTAGAATTGGGCAAGCAACTGGAAAAAAGAGCTGATGTTCACTACATCGGCAGGAAAGCGGCGCTGAACAAGGCAATGCTGAAAGTCTTAGGTGTAAAGCTCAACGATTGCGACCTTGTGCATGCAACGTTTCCAACAGTTGCGAGAATAAAGACAATAAGGCCGCTGATAGTTACTTACCATGACAGCATGTTCATCACAAGGTATGCGAAGGCCACGCTCATGCTACATCGCAAGATTTGGGAGAAACACTTCGCACTGCGCAATTTAGCTAATGCGAGCGCAATAATAAGCGTTAGCTCTATAGCGCAGAAAGAGATGTTTGGCTTGATGAAAAGGTTCGGAATAAGCGTTGATGGCAAAACGTGCACAGTTATCAACAACGGCATCTCAGATGTTTTCATAAAGGCAAAGCCAGGCGCGCGCAGAAAAGATTTTATCTATATAGGAACAGTGCATTTGCCGCACAAGAACTTCGCCTTGCTTCTTGATGTTTTCTCTAAAATCGCGCAAGGCTCTGCTGCAAAGCTGCATGTCTTCACCCCTACGAAAAGAGAGGTCGTTGAACGGCTTATCGTCGAAAAACTGGGAGAAGGCTACGAGGAAACAAACAGAATAATAATTCACCAGAACGAGCCTGATGAAAGGCTTGTAGAGCGGCTCAGGAATAGCGTGGCTCTGCTTCATTTGAGCAAGGAAGAAGGCTTTGGGATAACGCTGCTAGAAGCGATGGCTGTTGGAACGCCTGTACTGACCCTTAAAGACGCGCGCATTCCTGAAGAAGTGCGAAAGTTCGCTTTCAAGGGCAGCATAAACGAGATAGAAAGCGAAGCCCTAAGGCTTATTAGAAACCCGCAAAGCGCAGGCAAAGACGCAATAAAGTATGCTAAAAGCTTTACCTGGAGCAACGCAGCCGAAAAAACGCTTAGGCTGTATAAAAAGGTTGTTGCATCATCTCGCAAGTGAAGCGCCTTGTTTTTAAGTTTGCTTTGCTGATTTGCTAAGTATTAAAAATATATTATTAAATAGAACATAAACACAGGCATGGTCAAATGCCAATACCTTACGTTATAGGCTTGATACCTGACGGCAACAGGCGGTGGGCGCGCAAACACAGGCTTAGCTTTGCAGAAGCATACGACATGGGCATCCAGAAGTTCATAAGTTTTGCTGAATGGTGCAAGGATTACGGTATAAAGAACATAACTGTATGGTCTTTTTCTACTGAAAACTTTAAGCGCACAGCAGTGGAAAGGCACATGCTTTTCTCGCTTTACCAGCGCGTATTCTCAGATAGGGCAATAATAAACAGGCTTCACGAAAACAAAACAAGGTTCAAAGCCATAGGCGAGATGTGGCGACTGCCAAAAGCGCTGCAGAAAACGCTGAATGGCGTAGAAAAAGAAACGCGGCATTACAAAGACAGGGTAATCAACATGCTGATAGCGTATGGCGGCAGGGATGACATACTGCATGCTGCGAAAGCTGCCGCAGAGAAATACGCTGAACTGAGGCGCTTGAGGCTGAGCCAGAACTCTCTAAAAAGCCTAATGATGTCTTCAAACGTTCCTGATATAGACCTTATCATAAGGACTTCGGGCGAGGAGAGGCTTTCGGGGTTCATGCCTTGGCAGTCAGCCTACTCAGAGCTTTACTTCTCTAAGAAGCTGTGGCCTGACTTTACAAAACAAGACCTTCACAATGCTGTATTAGAATACGGCAGAAGGCAAAGGCGGTTCGGCAGGTAGCTTCTTTATTTGGTAAAGAAATGCCCAGAACAGACAACGTAACGCGCTATTCTAAGTATTTCAAGATAAACGCGCCAAACAGCGCGGCGCAGGCAGCGGTCATGCTTGCAATAGGCCTTGTCGCAGGCGCGCTTGCAATAATCGCAACGCATTACAGCGGGAGCCTAGATTCCAGGCTGCTTGTAATAGGCACGAGCATAGGCGTCATGGCGATAAGCCTGCCTGCGCTTCTAACCGTGCTTTTCATAAAGGCGGCAAACTGGCGAATGCAGATAAAGCATGCTCTTTTCTCGACTAACATAATAGCAACATTCTACGGCGTGTTCTTCATTGCAGCAGCAGTCGCATTCAGGTTAGCAAGCACAGGCGGAGTGGTCATAGCATACGCGGTGCTTCTGCTCGCAAACGCAGGCATATACGGCTACTGGTTCATAATGGGAAATGTGGTAATAGGGCTAAGGAAGGGCAATGCTGTTTTGTATTCTGCAGTGCAGCCTGTCCTTGACGTTCTTTTGTTCGTGCCATTTTCAACGTATTTGTTTGGAGTTAACTTTCCATTAAACATAACGCTCGTTAAGCTAGTCGCAGGCATGGCCATATTCCTTGCAGCAAGCTATGCCTTCTTGTACGCAGTAGACAGGCCGCCAAGGAAGCTGCTTGGGGAAAGCGGCGTAAAGATAATGAGCGCAATGCTCAGCTACTGGCTTTACAACATCTCTGGAGACGCGCGCCTTATCGGCAGCAATGCCGCGGCGCGAAGGAATGCAGAAATAGACATAATTAGGATTAAGCAAGCATCAAACAAAGATAAAGGCAATTATTCTGCGGTGCTTGTAAATCCAGACATGCACTTCGGCCCATTCGCAAACGCAGGGGGCAGCGTAGCAACAGTGCACATAGGAACAAAGATAGCAAAAGAATACGGCGCAGCGCCGTTTGTCTTGCACAGCACAGTAGACCTGCGCGACAATCCTGTAAGCGCCTCCCAGGTTTTCAGAATGTCAAAAGAAATAACAGCTGAGCTTAACAAGAGCACTGGCATGCACAGAGCAACTGGCTCTGTGTCTTTTGGCGAATACAGCGTGTGCAAGGCAATAGACATAAGGCTAGACGACACAAGGATTTTCATACTGACAAAGGCGCCGCATGTCACTGAAGACATTGCAAGGCAAGTGGGCATGGAACTAAAAAGGTTTGCAAAGGAAAAGACAAAGAGCAGAAACGTTATAATAGTAGATGCGCACAATTCGCGGTTTGAATCGGCACAGAAGGATGAGCTAAGGGGCGTATATGAAGGCAGCATATATGCCGAATGCTACAAAAAGGCCATAGCAACTGCAATAGAGAAAGAGCAGAATCACAGAATCAGGATGGGATTCGCACACAAGAGGCTCAGCGAGCTAATGGGCAAGCGCAAAGACATAGGCGAAGGCCAGACGAGCGTATGGGTAATAGAGCAAGGCAATGAAAAAAAGCGCTTCTGCATAGTCTACTTCGATGCCAACAACGCGCTACCAGGCTTTAGGCAAGAGGTAATAGCGCATATACGCGAAAAGTTCAACATGGAAGCAGAAATTTGCACTACTGATACGCACTCTATAAACATGCTCTCTGAAGGCGCAGGCACTGCGCTCGGCAGGTACACAACAGCCAAAGAGGCAATACCTGCGCTTGACCTTTTGATAGGCTACGCCATCGGCAGCATCGACGACGTTTATTTTGCATACAGCCGCATACAACTAGAAAACTTCATGGTTTGGGGGCCTAACGCATATAAACTGATAGAAGAAACCAGCAAAGAAATAAGAAGAACAGTAAAGAGGGTTACGCCTTTCATCGTTCTCGCCGCATTTGTAATCGCCGCGTGGATTATTTCGCTTGTGTAATTTGCTGATACAGGTCTTTGCTTGCAGGCAATATTTCTTGATTATGCTGTTGCGCTGGCGCTAATAGCGTATGCAGCGTTTTCGAGCAAGAAGCGCTTCCTAGCAGCTCTTTTTATCGCTGCGGCATTGGCTTTTGCAGTTGCAAGCGCAGAGCATGCAAGCGCGCCTTTGCTCGTATCAGGGACAATAATAATGGCATCGTTTGTAAAGAATATAGGAAACAGGATAAACTTTGCAATGTTGCCTCTTGCGCTGCTTTATTTCTTCTCTGCTGCACAGCCTGGCGCTGTTGTTGCGCAGGCGCTCCTGTTTGGCATGCTCGC
>JAVZPT010000040.1:0-4881 GCA_038881455.1 Candidatus Micrarchaeaceae archaeon
TTGCTAAGCTGAGGCAGGAGTACAACCAATCTGGCAACATAAAATCAAAGACTACGCGAACGAATGTGCAGAGCGCAATAGACAAGATAATACAATACCTAAAACTTTACAAAGAAACCCCGAAGAACGGGCTTGTAGTGTTTTGCGGCAACATATCCTCAGACCCGGGCAAATCAGATATAGAGCTATTCTCCATGGAGCCGCCCGAGCCAATACGCATTAACGTTTATCGCTGTGACTCGACGTTTCTGCTTGATCCGATAGAAACAATGGTGGAATCTACAGACACGTTCGTTTTACTGGTGCTAGATGGAAGGGAAGCCACTATTGCTACGCTTAAGGGCTCGCACATACGCGTGGTAAAGCGCATACAATCAATGGCGCACGCAAAAATGAAGAAAGGAGGCCAAAGCGCGCGGCGTTTCCAGAGGGCAAGGGAAGAAGACATAGAATACTACTACACAGAGATTGCCGAACTAATAAATTCGATCTACCAGGAGAGCGGGTTCAAGATAAAGGGGCTGCTGGTAGGCGGTCCTGGTCCGGCGAAGGAAAACTTCGAGAGGGCAAAGAAGCTTAACTACCAAATAAAGATTCTCGGCACATTCGATACTGGCTACACCGATGAAACCGGGCTAAACGAGCTTGTTGAACGTGCTTTTGAAATTCTAAAAGAGCAAGAGGCGTCTCAGGAGAGGCGCGTCATCGAGCAGTTTATGAGGGAAGTTGCAAACAACGGCTTGGCTGTTTACGGCTACAGCAACACCAGGAACGCGTTGCTTGCAAACAAGGTTTCGAAACTAATAATAAACATAGAATACGACTACTACATTGCCACGCGAAAGTGCAGCAAATGTGGAAACATCATAGAAGTGCCGGTAAGGCGCGCTGCTGATGAAAGCGAAGAGTCTTTCCAGAAGAGGAAAACAGAGATTGCGAACGATGAAGACCCAGCAAGCAACAGGCTGCACGCTGGCTGCGGAGGCATGTACAGCACAATCGCAATTAAAGATGGAATAGAGGAGCTCATAGGCATTGCTGATAGAAACGGTGCTGAAACGGTATTCGTTTCAAACGAAAGCTCCTACGGAAAGGAATTCCTGATGGGCTTCGGCGGTGTTGGCGCATTGCTTAAATATAGGTAATGTATTCCACTATTCAGAACCGCATAAATTTGTTTTTATTCTTTTCGCTGGAAATATCTGTGCTTTTCGCAAGGTGATTGCTTGGGGGAGAGGGCATACAGTCTTTACGATATCGAGAGGTTCATACGCGAGGCAGGCGCAGAAAAGGTTACTGAAGACGCGGTGCTGAATTTGGAAAAGGAGCTTGAAAAACTCACCGAACTTGTAACAGAACGCGCAAAGGCATACGCTAGGCACGCCGGAAGGAACACGCTAATACGGAAGTCTGACGTTTTGCTTGCAAATCAGAAATATCAGAGGAGGCCGCCGAGCTTCATAAGAAATGCAAGCACGACAAAGGCAAACTCAACAGCAGACAAGTAAGCAGCAACATCGGTTTCATGCACGCTTTTCATGTTCATTACAAGGTGTGTTAGGCTGTATATGTGCTTGCCGTAAGGCGCCTTGAAAGTGCCGTCTTTTTGCCTTATCCCTAGATCGCTCACCTTGAAGCCCCTTCTGAGGTGAAGCAAAAATTCAGTGATCCACGGAATAAAAAGTATTATCCCAAACGCCTCAGCGTTGCTCAACACCATTATTGAGACAAGGCCTGTGCCTAGCGCATACGTGAAGCTGTCACCAGGTATTGCTTTGCCAAGGTTGAAAGGCAGGAATGCGAGTACTGCTGCAAGCATTATCGCAGATATTAAGGCGCCTGTATGCGTGCCGTAAAGCACCGAGTACACTAGCAAGCCGGCAAGCGCCACAGCGCCCATGCCCGGCTGCAAGCCATCGAAGCCGCCAAGCAGATTCACGGCATTCGCCGCAAATATTATTGCCAGAGGCAGAACAAGCAACGGATACCAAAGCCCAAGGTTTACCGCACCAACGAACGGTATCCTAATAGTGTTTACCCCTGCGTTTACCGCAACTAGCGGCAGTGCGCCTATTATAGTAAGCAGCGGCTTTTGCCATTGTTTGAGCCCTTTCTTAAAGGATTTAATGTCTGTAGCGCTGACAAGCTTGCTCTTGACGTTTATGTCGTCTAGGAAGCCCACAAGCGAGATAAGCAGCAGCGAAAGGCTCACTGCAAAAAGGTTCCTTACATCTAAGATAGAGCGCGCAGACATTACAAAGAAGCTTACACCAAAGGCATACGCAAGTATGCCAACAATGGTGCCGAACACAACAGCCAGGCCAAGGCTGCTCGGAAGCCTCACAAGCCTTCTTTTGTTTGGGTCTTCCTCAAACACGCCGGATTCGAACAAGTAGCCAGAAAGGAACTTTGTTGAAATTAGCGTAATTACGTATGCAACAACTGCAGGAACTAAGAGCGTAATGAATGTATGGTATGCTGCCATGCTACCTTTTTAAACTGCAAGGGTTAAAAGCGTTTTTAGCTTTTGCCCGTGTTTCTTTCTACGAACTTTGCGTTTGCAGCCACGCGCTCCAGCACCATGCGCAGCTCTTTTTCAATGTCATCGCGCATGTTTTGCTTTTTGCTGAAGAACCCCTTGATTTTTTCCAGCGACGACTCGCTGCTGAGCGAGCCAAAGTTTCCAACAAAGCGGCCGAGCATTCCGGTGCTTGCCGGAAACAGCTTCATTAGCCTGTGCCAGTTGGAAAGCGTCCAGTCAAGCACGTACTGCTTTGCTGCCGGATTTGAAGCTGCAGAAGCAGGTATGATGAACGAGTCCTGTAGCTTCACGCTCTTCGAGAGGACAAGCGAAAAAGACTTCTTTATAAGCCCTATGTCTCTGAATTTTCCTAAAGCGAAGAGCAGCTCAGACTTTTCGTCTGGCTGCGCCGCGTGCTCATACATATCCATAAGCGCCCGAAAAGTTTCGCTTGTTCCATTCCAAGCAGATAGCATGTAAACCACAGACCTTGTGTCAGGATCAATGCCTGCACTCCCTTTGCTTCTGCGCCTTAAAAGTTCCTCTGAAGCAAAGCTTGCTGCTTCTTCGCCATCAGCGTTCCCAAGGCCCATTACCGCAGAGTTGCGCAGCGCCTTGTCTGTTGGCTTTTCCCCTGCTCTTGGCTTAAAGCCAAGCTTCCTTATGATGTTTATGCAGTAATCCCTAAGCGCTTCCTTTGCGCGCTGCTTTTGCAATGTGTCTGTGCTGTAAAGCATAAGGTAGATCCAATTTAAATGCTCTATTGCGCTTATGTTTGCCGGATAGCCAGCCCTAAGCAGATAGCTCATTACTCGGTCAAAGTACTCTTCTGCGCCAATCATGCTGCTTCGCGCAAGTGCGAAAAGGTCTTCTTCCAAGCCCCATTTGTCAAGGTCGTCAAGCGAGCCTGCGCCTGCCGCGCGAAACACACTCTCTAAAAGTTCGCCTGAGTAACTAGACCTGTAAAGGCCGTTCTGCCTGTAATTGAGCTTTACCCAACTGCAGCCTGAGCCAACTCTTAGGATAGAACTCTGCTTCTTGAGCAGCAACCTGTGTTCCTTCCCTTCTGATGTAATATAATGCAGGGGTACAGGCCATACCCCCTGAGAAGTGCCGCTTATCAAAAAGCGCCTTTGGCTAACGCGCATGTCTGCGCGCGCAGCGCCTTGCCTGCTCAAATGCAGCACGGGGTAGCCTTCCTTGGTTATCCATGCCTTTGCAACCTCTGCAAATTCTCTGTTATTTGCTGAAACGCTTATCGCATCCCATAGGTCAGAAGCAGTTGCATTTGATAATGCGTGCTTTTTTAGGTAGAGGTTAATGCCACGCCTAAAGGCTTCTTTGCCCACGTAATCTTCAAGCATATTGAGCACCGAGCCGCCTTTTTCGTAGCTTATCCTGTCGAATATGCTGCTTATCTCTCCTGGCGTGTTTACTGTAACGCTTATTGGATGCGTGCTTTTCAGCGAGTCGGCAGAAAGCGCGGTTGCAATTGTGTCAAAGACATAGGTCTTGTCGATTTCCCATTCGGGAAACACTGCGTTTACTGCCTTGTAGCTCATAAAAGTTGCAAAGCTCTCGTTTAGCCAAAGGTCGTTCCACCATTTCATGGTTACAAGGTCGCCAAACCACTGGTGCGCAAGCTCGTGCGCTATCGTTATTGCGACTTTCTGCTTTGTCGCAAGCGGCGATTCTTCATCGCACAGCATATCCAGCTCCCTGAACGTTATTGCGCCCCAGTTTTCCATGGCGCCCATTGCGAAATCCGGAACGGCAATAAGGTCAAGCTTCGGCAACGGATACTTTATGCCAAGGTATTTTTCGTAAAAGCCAACAAACTTTTTGGCGTATGCGACAGGAAGCCTGGCTAGTGCGCGTTTTCCGCGCGTCGTTACGGCGCGCACCTTGACGTTGCCTAGCTTGTCTGCAACGTAATCGAAGCTTCCAACACCGATGTAAACCAAGTACGTAGACATTCTTGGCGTTGGCATGAACTCTACGAGCTTCTTGCTGCCAAACATGCTCGTCTTCATAACAGGCATGTTTGATATTGCGTCTTTGTCTTTGTCTATAAGCAGCGATATTTTGAATACAGCCTTAAGCGCAGGCTCGTCAAAGCATGGAAATGCCCTTCGCGCGTCTGGAGCCTCGAACTGCGTAGTAAGCATATATTCGCGTTTGCCTTCGTGCAGATAGCTGCTCCTGTACAGGCCTGCAAGCGAATCGTTTATGCTGCCTGAAAACTCTATGCTGAGCTTAGCCGCGCCCACTAGCTTTTTATCAAAACCAAGCAGCACTGTCTGCTTGACTGCATCGCACGAAATGCGTGCACTTTGCCTTTGACCCGACATGCTGGTAGC
>JAVZPT010000041.1:0-4849 GCA_038881455.1 Candidatus Micrarchaeaceae archaeon
TTTGCCATTTCATCAGCTTTTCTTGCCCATACTTTCTAAGGACTCTTCGAAATTTAGCACTGACTCCTCTCCGTTTGACATGTTGCGCAACTTCAGTTTGTTTGCATTTCGTTCCGCAGCCCCAATTATCGCGACATAAGGAATGCCAAGAGAAGACGCATAAGACAGTTGCTTCGAAAGCGACCTTTGCAAAACATTAAAGTCGGTGTTTATGCCGCTTGCCCTGAACCTGTTTGCAAGCTGAAGCGCGTACTCAAAGTCTTCATCGCTTACGTATGCTACAAACACTCCTGCATGTGTCTTTACTTCTGTCTTTTCATACAGCATTTCGAAAACCCTAGTTATGCCTATCGAAGAGCCTGTAGCAGGTAATGGTGCGCCTCCTCGCAGTGTGCCTATAAGATTGTCGTAGCGACCTCCGCCAGCTACTGTTGGAAGCCTTTTGCCGTCTTTCTCGGCTACGAACTCCCAGATTGGACCAGTGTAATAGTCTAGGCCGCGCGTTAAAGAAAAGTCAATATTTATGCTGCCTCTTATTGCGTAGTCTTTGACAAGGTCGGTGAACTTGTAAAGTTTGTCTAGTTCCTGCTTCGCCTTTGGCGAAAATGCAGAAAGGGACTTGGCTTTTTCGTCTGCTTCCCTAGCGCTGACGAACTCTATTAAGCTATCTGCTGCGTTTTTATCGAGCCCGAGCCCGACTAGCTGCGATGAGATTTCTTCTGAACCAAGCTTGTAAAGCTTGTCCAAAACGCGCATTGCATATGTGTTCTTGCCAGCAGGCACCTTAAACATGCTTAGAATGCTTTCTATGAGAACCCTACTGTTCACATGTATTGTATAATTTTCAACGCCTAGTTCATCAAGGGCTATTGCGCTTGCAGCAACTACCTCGGCGTCGCTAGAGATCTCCGAAGAGCCTACTATGTCTATGTCTGCCTGAATGAATTCCCTACTGCGCATGAACTGTGGTTCATCTCTGCGCCAAATAGGCCCAATTTGGTAGCGCTTGAAAGGCAAAACAATGTTTTTGTTAAGCGCTACGTAACGTGACATAGGTACTGTAAAGTCATACCTAAGCCCTGCTTCCTCACCCTCTATTTGAAAGATTTCCTTGCTGCTTTCTTCGCCATAGGTCTTTGCGGTAAGAACAGAATTGTTTTCTATAGCAGGAGTGATTATAGGATAGAAGCCAAATCGCTTGAACACGGCTTCGGCCTTGGCAATAAGGCCGTTAATAAACATGGTCTCTTCTGGAGCATAGTCGCGCATTCCTCTTGGCAATGAAATCATAAAACGCACAGAGATAGATTAGCAAGGCAAATTTATTAGTTATTTCCATAACAGCGCGTTTAACAAACCTTTTCTGCCTCTTTATGAAAACATCAAAGCTGTGTCTTCGTTTGAGCATGCCTTTGACACTCCATGCCATATGCTCTCAAAGTTTGGTCATAGACACGGATTGTTGTGGCCTTTGCGTCCCTATGATTTTCAACTGGTTTGCCTTTTGGCTGCGTAGCATTCATATTGCGCCAAAAGCCGCAGTTTAGCTTCAAAATCAAGCTTTTCAAGCATTGAAGAGCCTATGCCTTTCTCAGAAAGTGCAACATCCACTCGCCAGTTGCAATATTTTTTGGCTTCTTCAAGCTTGCTGCCAAATACTCTGCAATAATCTACTTCCCCGAAAAGTTGCCGCATGGCGCATGCAAGTACGTACCTTTCAAATTGCTCTTTGTCTTTCTTGCCATTCCATTTTTCGGCTGCTATTTTCAGCATTTCTCCATCAGGAATAGCAGGCCGAATAACCTCATATGGCATATGCCTTTTGGACAACTCACCAAGAATCATTAACGCGTATTCGCTCTGTTTGCTGTCTGGTTGAACAAGTACAGAAATGATTCTTACTAGAGCATCGGTTCCTTCTGCACTTTGATTTTTCGCGCTGGTTAAACTCATACAATACCTGTATTTTTGGTAATTTTCCGCATATTTAAACGTTCGCATTTAAAATCAACAGCGCAACAACAGTATACTTTTTGCCTCAAATTTCAGTCTAGCTCATTCTTTTCCAAGAAGTTTATCAGCCGCGGCTTTCACTGCTTTTTCCTTATTGTCGCCGCTAAGCAGCTCAAAAAGCACGGTTGGGGGCACTTCTAACGAATAGCCTGCTGATTTCAGCTTCTCTACGAATATGCTTGTGCCCAAGTCTTTTACGCTGGCGCCATTAAGCATTCCTTGTTTGAACTCTCCTGCAATTATGCCCACTTCTTCCACACCAGAGCCCCCTAGCTCAACTATTGCCTTGCCTTCAAACTTCTTGGGAAGGCCTGCAAGGTCTATATCTCCAAGCTTCAGTCCTGGTTTGAGCGAGCCGTAAAGCTGAACCAGCACGACGGGCATGCCGCCCTTGCTGCTGGCGCGCGTTATGCCTTCTTCTGCTTCTTTCTCTATTTCGCCAGGCTCCTTGCCGCTAACGTCTACCTTCGCGACTACAAAGCGCCTAGAGTTTATCTCTTTGAACTCTGGCTTTCCTGTTTTTGTATCAAATACGGCGAATCCTTTGCTTTCCTGCTCTGTTTCTTTAAGCTGCGTAAGCACCGTGCTGCCTGGTATTATGAAAGGTTTGCCGTGTGCCTTGCTCTCAACTCTGCTGTGTATGTGCCCATCGATGTACAAGTCGAATCCTTCAGGAAGTTCGTCAAAATGTACGAAATCACTGTTGAAAGGCATTAATTCATAAACTGACTGATGCATCATGAGCACGTTGAACATGCCTTCGAGTGGTTTTATATCTGCAGAGCGGAGGTAATCCCTAAATCGGTCTTCTGAAACGCCGCCTATGCCTCTTACAGCTACCTTCTCATCACCAAGTTCGAGCACAGCCACCGCATCGCTTACATCGATAGCGAAGCCCGCAAGGTTCAGCAGGCTTACCGGGTTTTCCTCGCCCGCGGCGCGCCTCTCGTGAGTGCCAGATATTATAAGTATTGGCACTTGCGTGTACGCTTTGCCTGCGCCTTTTAACTCGGTTGTTCTGGCACGCCAATTCATGCTTGAAAGCTCTCTGAAAATCCCGAACGCTTCTGCGATTACATCTGGCCTCGGTGTACGCACATCAAATATGTCCCCTGGCACAAGCAGCGCATCGGCTGTGCTTGCAGCTGCAAGAAGCGCCTCGCGCGCCTGCCTGTAAGCATCTGCGCGAAATCGTTCGTAACCCAAATGCAAATCTGAAACTATGCCAAGCTTCATGAATTTATTCCTACGACAAAATTTAAAATTAGAGCATACGTTTTGCAGGCGCCTCATGCTTCGGCTTCTCTGATTGCCTTTTTTATGCTTTCGCAGATTGCGCCTACGCTTTGATCGTATCTAACTTTGTTTCTATTGAGGAATAACAAAAAAGGACCAGCAACAAGATTGTGCTTTGCTTGTAAAGAAACGAGATTTCCGCGGTAGGCAAGCCCGTACAAGATTATTTTTAGACCGTCGTCTAGTATCACCGTTTTTTCTTTTTTTGCTGCGGCTAGCTTTTCCAGTGGCTGCTTTACCAAAACATCTATGCAAAGCCCATTTTCCTCTAATTGCTGCTTTATGGCTTTTACGCCGTTGTTGCTTGTAAGGACAACGACCTCGTAACCGTTTCGCTGCAACTCTCTTAGCAGTTCAACTGCCTTGGGGTTGGGTCTGCTTGCTTTGTACTCTTTGCAGAATTTCTGAATCCCTTTTTCTACAAAAGAAGGGAAACGCTCGTGAAAAAGATCTGCAACTAAAAAAGCGAGATTTGCTTTTGCCAAAGCTTTTGCTTTGGAATATAGTGTGCCGTTTGCTTGGCCTGTTGTGGCATCTTTTATTACTCCATCAAAATCCACAAAAATCTGCTTGACAGGACTTCTCGCAGTAGCTGTTGCTTCTAACGCCATATAATTCTGGCTTACTTAAAGTTGAAATTGCTATTTAAGCGCTTCTTTTGGCTTCGTCACTACGCGCATGCCTGTAGGCGCCTGCACGAAATCGTTCGTAACCCATATTCTTTCGTATTTTGCCTGCGCAAGTGCCGGTTTGCGATGCGTGCTTGATCCTACAAGCGCTTCTGCGCAGAAGGTTCAAGACTGTTTGAACGCGTCTCTTAGCTTATTAACCACCAACATCGCTGCTTCTTCTACCCTTCCCTTCTCTGGTCCGTAGGCGCCTGCTGCGCACGCGTGGCCGCCGCCTGTGCCGTTAAGCAAATGCGCTATGTCGCGCATGAAGGCTCCGAGATGCACGCCCAGTTTCTCGTCTAGTGGCGCCCTAAGCCTGCCAGATATAGAAGCTTCATAAGGTGTTACCGACCAAAAAACAGCAGCGTCAGCACCCATGTTCATGGCAGTATCTGCAGCAACATTGGCATGCTCTGTAGCTTTGCCAAACACCAGCAGGTATTTGCCTGTGCTTTCTATGCTCGCGCTCCTTACGTCTTGCATGGTCATAAGCCTGTTAGCAACAGGCACGCCTTCGTGGTACAATTCCTGAAGTTCTGCGTATGTTGTGCCTGAAATTGCAAAAAGCTCGGAAAGCTGCATGAAAGTAAGTGCGTCTGCGTTATGTAGGTCAGCGGAATCTGCTGTTATTCCATTTGCAAGCAGAAGCGCAGTTTCTTTGCTTATCTCGGCTCCAAGGCGCTTTAGCAGAGCATACACTATACTTGAAGTTGAGTTGAAATGCTCATCAGTAAACAGGTAAACAGCAGATGCTTTTGGCAATTCAGAAGCGATATCGTCAGACCTGAGGTGATGGTCTATGAAAAGAACTTCTCCAGAATAGTTGAGGAGCTGCTTTGCGAATGGGCCCAAAACTCCCGTGTTATCTG
>JAVZPT010000042.1:0-4756 GCA_038881455.1 Candidatus Micrarchaeaceae archaeon
GACAGCAAGCACATCATATTTTTTAGGCAGCGCTTGCATAGTTATAGTGGCGCGCAGTATAATGCCTCTGTCTATAAGTTTGTGATAAACATATTGGGATGCGCCGCGCTCGAAGCCTAGGCGCTTGTCCATCTCCACAAACTCCAGCCTGCTGTTCTCGTTAAGAAGTTTGAGGACTTGGAATTCTCTCTCGGTTATTGCGCCTCGCGGCTTTCTTGGCGTTTCCTTTGTTCTGTGCCATACCTTTGCCTTTAAGTCTTCAAAAAACGCATCTCTTAGAAGCACGTAACCATAAGCATAAGTAATGTATGTAACTACCCATGAAGCGGGATGCAGCGCGAATATGGGCGTTGACCTTATCTCATAAATCTTGTTTTCCAAGATTTGCGTATTCTCTGCGATCATGTAGATGAACAGGTCGTAGTCGCCCTTGAGCGCAGCGGCGTAGAGCACTGCAGGCTCAGCCTCAAGCACCTTCTTTACCTCTTCCAGGTCTGGTCTCCTTTTAAGGAACTTTACAAGGCAGATGTACCTGAAGTAGCCGAACGGCCTAGGTGCCATCTCTATAGTGTACTTTATGCCATACCTCTTGACAAGCCTCGCAAGCCTGTTCCGCGCCATAGTTGTCGTTATGCCGATCCTTCTTGCAATCTCTTTTGCAGGCGTCCTTGCATCAGTGCTGATTGTCTCTAGTATCTTCAAGTCTATCTCGCCTGGGTATATTATTTCTCTAAACGCGCCTGCTTCGCTGCTGCCAAGTAGCTCTTCAAGGCTGTTTACCTTTGTGTATTCCCTTTTCCTTATCTTTACCGGTTCGAAAGTAGCTGCCCTAAAACAAAATAACAGTGGTTCTTGCTGCTGCAACCTTTACAGCAAATAGCCACATGCAACATGACCTAATCCTTGCGTGTATTTTATAGGCGCGTATATTGTGTTTTTAAATATCTAACACATATATTTGCTGTTAAACGCTTCACGTGCTTTGCATGGCGATTCTGGGAATACACGATGCTCACGATGCAGGGGCAGCTATTGTAAGCCATGGCTCTGTCGTTTCTGCTGTTAATGAAGAGCGGTTTACAAAGCGTAAGAACGATGTGGGATTTCCTGCAAACGCCATACGCTACATGCTCAAGCAGGTTGAGTCAGAAGAAATAGAGAAGATTGCCATACCTTGGTACGGCGGCAGCGCCCTTTTTGCGAGGATAATGCCAGGGCTTGAAAGGAAGAGGCGCGAGCTTTGGCGAAGGACATGTAAGAAACCCAGCAGGATGCGCATGCACCTGCAGAATGTTGCGTTCAGGCTTATACAAAATCAGAATCCCAAGGCGATGTGGCGATTCCTAGGAACGCACATCGGCGGCAGCATTCTTGCAAACAAGCTAAGGGCACTTGGGCTTGAAAAGAAGCTTGTTTTTGTAGAACACCACGTTGCCCATGCCTCTTCCGCATATTTTGCTTCAGGCTTCAAGGAAGCCCTTGTAATAACGCTTGACGGCGCAGGCGACGGCCTCAGCGGCAGTGTAAGCATAGGCGATAACGGAACGCTGACCAGGCTTGCTACTTTCAAGGCAAGCGCTAGCCTTGGCCTGCTGTACGGCGCAGCTACGCTTGCATGCGACATGCGATACAGTGAAGACGAGGGCAAGCTTATGTCTCTTGCTGCGTATTCATACCCAGAGCGCATAAGCGAGCTTGAAAAAATCTCAATGTATGACGAGCGCAAAAAGCAGCTTGTAAGCAAAATAGGCATAAAGTACGAGTTTGAGCTTGCCGAATACATAAAGGACACGATTCTTTGGAAGTATAACCGCGAGGCGCTTGCCTATGCTGTGCAGCGCCATACAGAGGAGCAGGTGCTCAAGATAGTCAAGCAGTTTATCAGCGAGACAAAAATAAGAAATGTCGCTGTTGCAGGAGGCCTTTTCTCTAATGTGATAGTGAACATGCTCATAAACGAGCTTCCAGAGGTAAAGGATTTCTTCGTGTTCCCGCATATGGGCGATGGCGGTCTTGCCCTTGGCGCGGCATATCTTGTTGACTTCAACGAGCATGGCAAGCTTGCTAAAAAGCAGATAAACAACTTGTACTTCGGCCCAGAGTATACAAACGTGGAGATAGAGCAGGCCATAAAGAAGCGAGCCGAGTCTGGCGGCATAGAGTACCAGGAAGTTGACGGCATAGCAAAGTACGTGGCTTCAAAGATAGCCGAAGAGAACAAGATAGTTTTGTGGTTTCAAGGAAGGATGGAGTACGGCCCAAGGGCGCTTGGCAACAGGAGCGTACTTGCGCTTCCCAGCGACCCGAAGAACAGGGACAAGGTAAACATAATAATAAAGCGCAGGCCTTATTACCAGCCTTTCGCAAGCACTATACTTGAAGAAGACGCCCAAAAGCTGCTTAGTCCTTATGTAAGGCCGAACAGGTTCATGACTGTGGGCTACAGGGTGATACCAGAACGTTTTAATGAGCTCGTCGCCGCTTCGCACATAGATATGACAACAAGGCCTCAAATTCTTGGAGACGAGAACAAATTATACAGAGAGGTGCTTCTAGAAGTAAGGAATAAAACAGGCTTCGGCGCCTTGCTAAACACCAGCTTCAACAAGCACGGCATGCCTATAGTAATGAGCCCAGAAGAGGCTCTCTGGACCCTTGATAACACCGGTGCAGATTACCTTGCAATTGGAAATTTCTTTGTTTGGAAGAAGCATAAGCAAGCCTGATGCCTGTACTGTGTATTTTTAAGTTTTCTTAGCTTATGCCTTACCGTGTACGCATGCGCATCTTGCAGTTTGACGTTTCAAGAATAGAATATGCGCTGATAAAGCCCGAGTCTAACGTATACGAAGAAAGCAGCATAATGCATGAAAGTATTGATAACGCGATAGCGCTGTTTGTGTGCGTTGAGAAGGGCGACACAGAGAACGAGGCAGTTAACGCTGTAAACGACGCCATGGGCTTTGCAGAAAAGCAGAAAGTGCCTAGGCTTGTTCTGTATCCTTTTGCGCACCTGAGCAGCAACCTTGCAGCTCCTGAGGGAGCAATGAAGCTGTTCAGGCGAATGGTTGAAATTGCGAAAAAGGGCAGCATAGAAGTACATGCCGCGCCCTTTGGCTGGAACAAGCAGCTTAGCATAAGCGTGAAAGGCTACCCTTTTGCAGAGCAGTCTAGGTCGTACGGCAAGCATGTTTCAAAGGCCGAGAGGGTATCTGAAAGAATAGACACGTCTATAGTAAAAAAGAGCGACTGGTCTGCGCTGCCGGAGAACGACCACAGGAATATAGGCGAAAAGCTCGACCTCTATAGCTTTCAAGAAGTGTCGCCTGGCATGGTGTACTGGCATCCAAACGGCTACATAATATATAGCGAGCTTGTCAAGTTTATGCGCGAAAAGGAAGCAGAGTACGATTACCAAGAGATAAGCACGCCAGAGATAGCAAACGTTGCGCTGTGGAAAGTGAGCGGCCACCTTGAGCATTACAACAAAGACATGTTCATCTTCGACTCTAACATTGGCAGAGCAGGATTAAAGCCAATGAACTGCCCATCTACGATGCTTATTTACAAATCGAGGAAATGGAGCTACAAGGAGCTGCCTTTCAGAACAGCTATTTTCGACAAGCTGCACAGGAGTGAGCTCAGCGGCGTTGCGACAGGGTTGCTAAGGGTTAAGGAAATGACCCAAGACGATGGGCATATTTTCATCAGAGAGGACCAGATACAGAGCGAGATAACGAGCCTTCTTAGAATGATTGGCGAGGTTTATGGCACTTTCGGAATGAAGTATTCTGCAAAGCTTTCCACAATGCCTGACGACCACATGGGAGACGAGAAGCAGTGGGAGAAGGCTACAGAGGCGCTCAAGGCAGCGCTCGATGCGAACGGCATGGGCTATGTGATAAAAGAGAAGGAGGGCGCATTCTATGGCCCAAAGATAGATTTTGACGTTTTTGATTCGCAGGGCAGGGCCTGGCAGTGCGCAACAATACAGCTCGATTACCAGCTGCCGCGAAGGTTCAAGCTCAGCTACACTGATAAAGATGGCAGGCAGCGAACGCCTGTTGTGGTGCACAGGGCAATATTGGGAAGCCTTGAAAGGTTTATAGGCGTTCTAGTAGAGCACTATATAGGCAAGTTCCCTACATGGCTAGCGCCAGTGCAGGCGAAGGTTATAGCAGTGTCAGAAAAGACAAACAACTACGCAGAGCAGGTGCATGCGCTGCTGAAGAAAGCCAAAGTGCGCTCAAGGTGCGATACGAGCGACAAAACTATAAATTACAAAATACGAGAGGCGATTAGCGAGAGGCTGCCTTACATAATTATACTTGGCGAGAAAGAAAGAGAGAAGGGCACGATTACTGTAAAGAGCAGGTCAGGCGTACAAAAGCAAATGGGCATTAAGGAGTTCGAGAGCATGATTAAGGCAGAAATAGAAAGCAGGAGCAACGCGCTTTCATTCTGAAAACAGTGAGCCAGTATTGTACGCTTGCTTTTTATTTTTTTCACCTATAAGCATAATTATGCCTAAATTATACGAGCTCATAAATTCGTGCAAAGGGCAGATGGTAAAAGCAATTTCTGAAATTGTTGCAATACCTGCGATAGCGCCGCAAAGTGGCGGCTCTGGGGAAAGCAAGCGCGCAGATTATCTTGAAAAGCTGCTGTATAGCTTTGGACAAAAACCCGACAGGTTTGACTATAAAGACGCCTCGGGCACAGTAAGGTCAAATTTGGTAACCACACTTGGTAACGC
>JAVZPT010000043.1:0-4717 GCA_038881455.1 Candidatus Micrarchaeaceae archaeon
CAAGGGAGGCAGTTGCCGACGAAGCAGGAACTATACGGGCGGCATCATGACGATCAATCGGCCGCCCTGGAAGCTCCCAACCTTCAGTTGGGAGAGGATGTCACTTGTTAGCACAATCAAGCATGCAGGCACATAAATAAAGCTGTTCGCACTAATTTTCTTGTGTTTGCATGCGCATTCTAGGATTCAACGAAAGCACAAACACGCTGAGCCTTTCAGCAGACAATTTCGATGACCTTTACATGCTCGCAAGGGTAATAAGCTATGGCGATGAAATCGAAGCTAGAAGCTACAGGCGCTTCAGACCAAACGAAAGCAGCGAAGGCGAACAAAAAGAAGTGCATGTTAGGATACTTGCGGAAAAGATAGAGCTTGACAAGGATTCGCTTAGGCTTAGGATTACAGGAAAAATTTTAAGCGGAAAGCCTGAGCAGTACGTAGCATTAGGCAGCTACCACACGCTCAACATAGCGCAGGGAGAGCGCATAAGCATAACAAGGAAAGAGTGGCCAGCGTACATAAGGGATATGCTTAACGAGGCGGTTAAAGAGTCAAGGAAGGCCAGGCTTGGAGTTGTCGTGCTTGACGAAGAGAAAGCAACATTCGCATACGTAAGGGGCTACGGAATAGAGGTCACTGCTGAGCTTTACAGCAGGCTCAGCAAAAGGATGAAGCAGAAAGACTATGAGCTAGAAAAAGGCAGGTTCTTTGCTGCTATAGCCAACAAGATCAGTGGCATGAGCGTGCCCACAGTAATAGTTGCCGGCCCAGGCTTTACAAAAGACGGCCTTAGGCAATATATCTCAATTAACAGAATCGATACAGGCAAGAACCTGGTATGGGCCAGCGCAAGCGATGCGGAAAGGTCTGGAATACGTGAGGTGTTGCGAAGCGAAGAAACAGGCAAGCTGCTTGAGGGCGAAAAGCTGAAACTTGAATTCAAGTACCTTGACACGCTTCTTAGGGGCCTTGGCCTTGGCGCTTCATACACAGGCGCAAGCAAGGTGCTCGAAGCCATAAGCAAGTACAGCGCTGGCCTGGTTCTGGTCAACGACTCTGTGATAAACAGGCAGGATGTTAAGGAAATACTTGACGCAGCATACAAGCAACGCGTGCCGATCAAGATTTTCAACGCGGAAGACGACGCCGGAATTCAGCTTAAAAGCTTGGGCGATATAGCAGCAATAAACAAACAGTTAGCAGCAGGGCTAAATGCTTGACGTAAAGTTTGAGATTTTGACCACTTGGACGCCAGGCGCGCAAACGTTTACCCACATAATTTCTAGGTTGTAGAGCCCGGGGCCTACGTGCACTATGTTGCCTGTACTGGAGCCCTGCCAGCCAGCATTAGGAACTGGCGACCAAGAAGAGGAAGTAGACGGCTTGTAGAGCACTATGATGCGGTCGTCAACAGCATAGGAAACGTTAAGAACCTCTACGCTTGGGAGGAAAAGCGTGGTTGCGAAAATTGAGTATGTGGAGTTGAACCTGCCAGGGGTGCTACAGTCGACGTTATTGTTGTTTAGCGAGTTAACTGCGAAGGGAAAAGGAACGACCTTTTGACCAAGGTATATGTCTCCCTGGTAGCTTGGCGTTCCAAAAGCATACTGCAGAGCTTTTTTGCTTAGATTTAGCAACAAATACGTGCTCTGCACCACAGATGTATTTGGCAGGTAGGGCAAGCCAGTATATGGCGCCAGTTGCTGGCTCCTCGATCCTTGCAACGCCAAAACCGATACCGGAACCGCAAGGGAAGGCTCAGCAGGCGCCTCGAACGAACCAGAAAAGTTCGCGGATTGGTAAGCGCATGTTCCGTTGTACACGCTACTTATTCCACTATTGCATATGTCTGCGCTTACTTTGTAAAAGCCCTGGACATATGACGCAAAGGCAGGCGAGAATGATGCAAACTGCGCAAGGCATATGATGCCTTGGCCAGGCAGTGCAATCGAAGGAGTGCAAGTTCCTGTTGCGCTAAGCCCGCGTACAGTTACGGTTATGTTGCTTAAGTTAACAGGCACGCTCCCCGAATTTGTAAGCGAGAGCGTAACAATTGAGAAATGGCCTGTGGAGTTAGAGTATAGCTGAACCGCAGAGCAATAAAGCCCTGCATAAGAATTGCACTGCGAAGGCGAGTAAACAAGCGGCGAGAACGTTATGAAAGCAAGAACAGAAATGACTACGCCTATAATTATGAACATAAATCCGTAAGTTGTAAGGAACTCTATCGAAGATTGCGAACGCATAGTCACGCTACCTGCAATCAGGCACAAGCAAGCGCAAAACAGACAGGCGCATAAACAATTACAAAGCAACAAATTAAATAGCTGTTCCTATCAAAAAGATAAAGACCGCAATGCGCTACAACGCAAGAAGGAAGGAGCTTGGACAGAATTTCCTTACAAACAGGCAAGTAGCAAAGATTGAGGCTGCTCATGCCGCTGGAAAGAACGTTATTGAGCTTGGGCCAGGGCTAGGCATACTTACCGAAGAACTTTGTAGGCTAGCAAACAGGGTAGTCGCTGTAGAAATAGACCCAATACTTTGCAACGACCTCAGGCTTAGAATTGAAGCAAGCAACTTAAAGCTCATAAATAAAGACTTCTTCAAAGCAACAGCAGAGGAACTTGAGCTTGGCAGCATGGACATAATGATAGCCAACGTGCCTTACAAACTGTCGAGCAAGGTAGTAGACTTTTTGTCAAAGAACGAGCTGCAGGCTGTGCTATGCCTTCAAAAAGAGTTTGTAGAGCACATGCTAGCAAAGCCCGGAACGAGGAAGTACTCTAGGCTAAGCGTAACCGCGCAGCTTTCGTTCAGCATGACAAAGATTGCAAACGTGTCAAAAGGCAGTTTCAAACCTGTGCCAAAGGTAGACTCAAGCGTAGTGTACATGAAGCCAAAGGCTAGGCTTGGCCCTGATGAAGCCAAGTTAATAAGCATGATTATGCAGCATAAGAAAAAAACGCTGAAGAACGCAATCCAAGAAGCTGCAGAAAGCGCGGGCTTTGCAAAGGACCGGGCAGCAGCCATCGCAGAAGATATATCAGGAGCTATGCGCGACGAGCGCGCCTTTAAGCTGAGCCCAGAGCAGCTGCTTGAAATTGCCAGGCGCATTAGCAAGGCAATGTATCAGAAAGAGTAATGCGGCTCCTGTACCTGCTCGAACAAAACAGCGTTTTTGACTCCTTCCTTGAATTTCTCTTCTGCGCTTGCGGACGAAGCGCCAAGCAAGGACTTGTAGTGCATTGGCGCAAAGTACTTTGAGCCTATGGCTTTCGAAGCTGCAATGGCCTCTTCAACAGTCATGGTGTACGTGCCCCCTATGGGAAGAAGCGCCAGATCTGCCTTTATGCTTTTCATCTCTTCAACGAAGTCCGTGTCTCCTGCGTGGTATATCTTGGCATCGCCTGTGTTTATTATGTAGCCCACCCAGCCATTAGCCCTAGGGTGGTAGCCTAGCCTTTCGGAATTTGTATTGTAAGCAGGCACTGTCTCGAAGCTTATGCCATGCGCTGAATACTGCTTGTTGGGTTCAACTGCAATGACGTTTGCGCCTTTAAGCTCTCCGGCAGCGCTTTTGGGTACAATTATACTGGCGCCTTTTCCTGAGAGCGCTCTAATGTCTTTTTCGCTCATGTGGTCAAAGTGCGGGTGCGTTACAAAAATAAGGTCTGCTTTGCCAAGCTTTTCAGGCTCTCTTACCCTGAACGGGTCTATTGCTATTTTCGCGCCTTTGGCCTCTATAAAGAAGCCTGCATGGTCTATCCACTTGACAAATCCAAAGTCCATAATACAACATATACGAAAAAGCAGATAAGTCTTTGCACTACGCGCTTGCATGTGCTGTGCATGCGCAATTCAGCTAACTCAGAACAACAGTGCCAGAAGCAGCGATTCTTGGAATTTCGTTTCTAACCAGCAGAAATGAATCGCCATCCTTCAGCGGCACTGCTTTGTCCAAATCTATCTTTAACGCATCTTCAGACTTTTCTACAGTTGCATTTGAAACCGAAAAGTTTTTGACAAACTGCCAGCGGCCTTCTGCGCCGCTGCCTTTGACGAACCTAGACATGTTTATCCTGGCTTTGAAGCTTTTCACCGGCTTCACCTGGTTGCTTGCTAGCACATCGCCCCTCTCGATTTCATCATACTTGATGCCTTTAAGCGAAATGCCGACTCTGGTGCCTTCATCTGCTGATTCTGTATCTTCATCTAGTATCTGTATCGAGCGTATTGTTACCTGTGTTCCTGAATTGTGAAAAAGAACGTCGTGCTTTCTTACGCTTCCATGGGTCACTATTCCTAGGGCAACATCGCCTACGCCGTTAACAGGGAAAGCCCTGTCTATGTTTACCTCTGAAAAGCCGCTCTGAGAATTCAAAGGCGAAAAAGAAACGAGCTTGCTAAGAAGTGCTTCCCTTGGAACCACTTCATAATCTATGCTCAGACCGTTCAGAAGCCCGCTAACTTCCGAATCGTCTGTTATAATTACCTTCTTGCCCAGCAAAGAGCTCGCAACAAGCATCTCGCCAAACAAAGCGTCTACGTTTTTTGAGCTAAGAACAATTACGCTTGCAAGCATTGCGATCTGCGCATATACGTAATACTTTACTTGCGGGTTCGCTGCCAGCACAGTAATGTTAATGCCTCTTTCTTTTCTGTTGAAGAACAGCATGCCGTTGTCTTCGCTTCTCTTGCCGAGGGAGCCTGCAAG
>JAVZPT010000044.1:0-4643 GCA_038881455.1 Candidatus Micrarchaeaceae archaeon
CTGTACGCAAGCTTGTTGTATAGCTGTCCCCAACCGCCGTCAAGAGTAGTGTTTTCGTAGGTTGCAAAATAGCCGCCGCACAGCTTCAAAGTATTGCCGACAAGCGTAGAATTCGGGCTTATAAGCCATTTTAATCTCAGGTATTTGCTTGCGTTTAAGAACAGTATCTGATGCGGCTCGCCTATCTGCGTTACATAGTTGTACCATGGCCCGTTGTTCTGCACGAGCAGCATGCCGCTCTGGTTTGAAAGCTCAATGCCGTAATAATGTATGTTTATTATGGGCTCGCCCAGGTATGCGTTGGTCGCTGCTGATGCAAAAGAGTTGTACGATCCCCACAGGAAACTGCCCACAAAGGTTACGTTGAGAAGCACGGTGCTTCCAGGTGTGGCTGTTGTTTTGTTTATGCTTATTTCAACGCTGCTTACGTTGTTTACGGTGATGAAATAGCTGAGCCTCTTCTCCGTATTGTTATAGACGCCTACGCCAGTGAGGTTGAAAAAGTTGAAACTGTGGCTTTGGTTCGTTTCGTTTTGCAGCGCGGTTGTGACTGTGCTCGTGCTTGTCGTAGATGTTGAAACTGTTGTGTTGCTTGTTTCTGTGTGGTTGGTTGGTACAAAGTAGAGCTTTGCCTCAAAGTTAATGCTCATCTCTTCAGAAGCCAACGAAAAAGCCTTTGGAAGGTACTCTGGCTGAGGCGCATATACCAGTTTCCAGCTCGGGCAATACTCTGTTGGATTTTCTGTGTAGTTCAGATTGAAGATCTTGACGTAAGGAATTATCACGTAGGCACCGGCAGGTATATTTGAGCAGTTCTCTATGTTGTCATAGGCCATGAAGCGCGATAGATTGTCGAAGTGCATGTAAATCGGAACTAGAGACGCGAACCCGCTGAAGTAGATCTTCGTTGTGCTTGGCAGCTTGTTAAGATAGTTTGCTATTTGAAGCTGGTCATAACGCTGCGAAACGAGCGTCCCGTGCCAGAAATTGTTTATTTGCATAGACGTCGCGATCAGGAATAAAATGGCAATCGCACTGACTGCAAAGCCGATTGGCCTTTTTACATTGCTGCCTTTCTCTGTTGACCTGGCTACAGCAATGCCGAGGATCAGCGCAGTTGGAGGCGCTATTATGGTTAAGAACCTGCCGAGCCTGTAAGAAAGGAGGTACTGGAATGGCGACAGGCTTACGTGCATGGGCCCAAACTCCAAGTATGCAAAGCAGAACAGGAACCAGAACATTGGCACGTATGCCCTTCTCTCTTTTTTTGCCAGCAAGTAGGCAACAGCTACGACAAGTGCATACATGTAGAAGCCGACCCTGCTGTTTGGGACAAAAAAGGCCGGTTTCAAGAATGTAAACGCATTTGCTATGTTGCCAGAACGCAGGCCAGAAACGAATCCGTCAAGTATGCGATAAGGAAATATTGTCGCTATGTAAAAATTAAGGTTTGTGTTGGTTGATGGTATGGTGTTTTGCTCGCCTACAGCGCTGTAGAAATGGCTTGTTGTTGTTATCGTGATAAGAGGGTTTCCTGAAAGGGCATAGTTTGCTGCCATAAGCAGAACCGATGCGAAAAGAAACCCGTACAGTGCAAAGAGCCCGCTCTTTACCCTTATCTTTTTCCTTAAAATTTCAACGAGAAGGAAAAGCGCAAGGAACAGTATTATTATCGCGCCCTCGGGTGTTACGAGCGGCGATGCCAGTGCAGCAACGCCCGACACAAAGTACCACTTCTTGGAATTTCTCTTTTCGCCGATTAGCATTGCCATTACTGCTAGTGCAGTGAAGAACGCCATTACAAGGTCGTCGCTCACCGTCGCGGAGAGCCTCACAACAAGCGGAAAAAAGCTATAAAGCAATGCAGCCACAAAACCTGCTGAGTTGTTGTAAAGCTCCCTGCCTGTGAAAAAGATAACAGCGACAGTAAGGGTGAAAGCGAGTATGTCCCAGAGCGCTGAAGAAACAAGGCCCTCGCCAAAAACAGCGTAGAAAAAGGCTATTGGATAAATCTGCATCAGCCTTACGCTGAATATGAATGGGCCTTCTCTGAATGTGTGAGTTAGCACGCTGTTGGCAAGGCCTGCATAGACCGTGTCATCCCCATAGAAAGAAGGTCCGCCTACGTTCGCAAGAGAGTATGCAAGCACAAACACAAGCAGCGCAGCAAGCGCAGCGTATGCAAGCCTGTTGCTGGTCTTTGACTTTCTCCTAGTTGCCTTTTTGCGCATTAAACCAGAATAGATTCTGCAAGAAACTATAAAAACAGTTTCTATTTTTGCTCTTCCTGCAGTTGCGCATGCACCTGCGAGCCAGTCTCTCCTTTCTTGGTTTCTTGAGCTTTTGCAAGCCTGTACATGCCTATTGTGGTAAGTGCATTGGTAAACAGAATAGACAGGAAAAGCACGCCGACGAATGACGGCGGCGCGTACACCCCAAAGGCCAGGGGCAGTGTCGCAACAATGACAGGCGAGAGCCCTCTGGCAACGCTGTAACGCGCTGCAAGCATGTCAGGCCCGTTCCTCTCCTTGTTCTTAATCAGGTCCTTTATCAACGGCAGAAAGAGCGTCCTTGTATAGAACACAAGAGCAGTTATGCCTATTGCTACCAGAGCCAGCAAGTAATCCTGCACGCTAATTTGGAAGAGCAAGCCGATGTAAACAAAAAGAAACGTGCTTACAAAAAAGGTTACCTCTCGCTGGTACCTGAACACGTGCGCCAGCACGTACTTTATGCCTGTTGTGTATGCCTTAAGCCAGGCGCTCATTTCAGGCATGTTTGCTAGCATGACTCCGAAAACGAATACCGTGATAGCGCCATTCGCGCCCAAAGCCTGGGAAATGCCATATGTAGCTATCACCATGCTTATCGTAAGCATCCAGCTGTACTCTTCGCTGTGCTCTTTGAAGGCCTTTAGGATAAAAACCCAGAAGAACGCAGAGACAACGCCTATGATGAGCGAGCCTATGAAAAATCCTTCGAACATCGAAACAAGGGCGCCTATGCTAACGCTCCTCAGGGCGAGAACCTCGATCAGTATTATTGGCACGATAAGCGTCACCGAGTCTACAACCACGCTCTCGAAGCTCAGGGTTGCCTTGAGGCTCTTGTTTATTCTGGTCTTGCGCAGTATTGCGGGTATTACTACAGAGCTTGGGCCCGCAAGGCCGAACCCGGCAGCGAACGAAAGCAAAACGCCAAGGTGCGTGGCAAGAAATATTGCAATGCCGAGCAAAGTTCCTGTTGCAAGCGATAGAAGGAATGTAAACCTTAGCGCGTATGCAAGATTCAGGTCCTTAAGCCTTATTCTCAGGCCAACATCAAAAAGTATGAACGCAACAGCCAATGCGGTAATGTAAGGCACAAGCACTATAACCGTGCTGCTGCTAGAGGTACTCACTACGTGGAATAAGGGGCCAAGCGCAAGCCCTATAAGCATAAGGGGCAAAACCACAGCAACCTTTATCTTGTAGAACAGCTCTGTCAACACGTAGCCTAGGAAGACTATGCCGGCGAAAAGAACGAATAAAACAGTTACGCCTATCACGGAATCAACCAAGGGTTGTCTGGCCTTGCCTTTGCTCGCTTGCATACCTTGCTTCAAGTTTTTTGTTGACGCTGCTAAGCAGGTAAGACATCTTGCGCTCCCTGGACCTTGACACGAACAAATACACCTCGTCTTTTGAGCCTTTTGCTACCAGTACAAACACGTCTCCGGCCCTGAACCTGCCAGTTCTTCCCCTGCGCTGTATGTTGCGTATCTCGTTAGGTATTGGCTCGTAAAACACAACAAGGTCAACGCTGGGTATGTCGAGTCCTTCTTCGCCTATGGAGCTTGCAACCAGCACGTTGAAGGCGCCAGACCTGAATTCCTCTATGGCCTTTTTTTGCTGCTCAAGCGTTATGCCTTCTCTTTTGCCCACGAACGCCCTTGCGTCAAACCCGTTCTGCTGCAGTTTCTCTACAAGCATCTTTATTGTTGACCTGTACTGTGCGAACACTATGGCGCTTTTGCCTCTGTTTGCGTAAAGTATGTCAACTAGAGCGCGCACTTTCGGATGCTCTTCGCCTGCTTTTATAGCCTCGCCAGCAATCCTGCAGGCTTCCCTTATGTTTGCATTGTTAACGAAGTTCTCAAGAGCCCTGCTTTTGTGCTCCCTTGCGTTTAGCGAGTCTACGTATGCCTTGAAAGGATACAGGCCTTCGGTTGTGAGCAAGTCGTAAAGATGCTCTGCATGCAGCAGCTTCACATAACTGAAGAAGGCGCCGAACCTGTAGCCCTTTGCGCTTATTTTTCTTATTTCGTCGCCAAGCTGTATGAGCCTGCCCTTTGGAATCGACTCTGCGCTTTTGAAGCTGAAAAGGCCCATGCTGCGCAGGCTCCTAAGGCTTTCTTCAGCAACAGGCTTGACAAGCGCTGCAATGCGCCTTATCGTTTCGCTGGGCTCCACCTCAGTCGTGTGCATGTACTTTGGCATTACATACGCTATCACGTCTTCGTCTGCAGAGGTTCTCGACTCTATGTGCCTTATATTCAGCGCCTCTACAAGCGCGACTATGCGTTCGGGTTTGCTGCCTGGCGAAGCGGTGAGGCCTACTATAAGCACGCCTTTTGCAGCAAGCTCGTTTGCTATGTACGTGTA
>JAVZPT010000045.1:0-4450 GCA_038881455.1 Candidatus Micrarchaeaceae archaeon
AGGGAGCAGCTAAGGCAATCTGGCAGATTTGAGGATTCAGACAAGATAAGGGAAACGCTCAAGAAAGACTTTGGCATAAGCATAGAAGACACAGAGTACGGCACCATCTGGTACTATTGAGCGCTGCTTTCTTGCTGGCCCTGCCCCTCTGCCTGATCTTGTTGCTGTTTTTCTTCAGGTTTACTGGCTTGCCGCCCGCCGCGCTTCTGCTGCCTTGTAATCTTGGCGTCTGCAAAAAGCAGGTCTGGGTCCTCTTCCTTGCTTGCTTCAATCCACTCCTTTATGTAAGTAGCTACATTCTTGAAAGGCTTTGAGTACCGGTCTGTAAAGCTGTATGCGTTGCCCTCATGCTTTAGCAAGCCGACCTGAACACCGAAGTCAAGGTAACGCTTCCATGTCGCTATTGGCAAGGAATTGTCACAGTCTTTTAGCCTGAGCGAGCCAGACTTCTTAACAGCAAGAAGCGCCTTTGCGAACCTGTAAGCTCTTGTGTCATTGTCGAAGTAAATTTTTGCAACTTCTCTGGCACTTGGGTCCTTCAGCTTCTCCTTAAGCGGCGCATCCTCGTACTCCCAATACTTGATCGCCATGATTAATGATTATGCGCACAAAATAATAAACCTAACCCAAAATGAACTCTAACTTTTATTCGGTCTTAAGCCGCGCTTGCAGCGTGTGCTTACCCGTACAAACTTACCTAAAGAGTATATATTTAAAAATTCAGCAGGCTAAGATGATTACACGCAAAAGAATAAACTGTTGCGGCCTGGGCATTACGTTTGAGAGGTTAACGCGGCATTAGCAATACAAGCATATTTGCTGTAGTGTGTTGTGTAATTGCAGTAGAAACCGCCGCGCCACGCTTTGGCGTTTACATGCCCTGCCGGCTGTGCGCTCTTAGCAGCCCACACGTCAGCAAAACACGTGATGAACATGGGAACATCTGTTGATCCGCTTCTTGCAAGGAAGATGTTCTTTGTTAAAGGAGTCGGCAGGGATTCAGAAAAACTAGGCTCTTTCGAGCAGGCACTTCGCGATGCGCACATACAAATGTTTAATCTGGTTAGGGTTTCAAGCATAATACCTCCAAACTGCGAGATAGTTAAGCAAGAAGAAGGCTTTCAGCTTCTGGTTCCAGGGCAGGTTGTTTTCCTAGTAATGAGCAGAATAGAATCAAACGAGCCAAATAGGCTAATAGCTGCTAGCATCGGCGCTGCCATGCCTAAGGACAGGAGCCAATATGGATATCTTAGCGAGTACGAGGCGTATGGCGAGACAGACGAGGTGGCAGGGGAAAAAGCAGAGGACCTTGCAGCAACTATGCTTGCTACTACTTTGGGAATAGAGTTCGATGCAGACCAGAGCTGGGACGAAAAGGAGCAGGTATTTAAGATGAGCAACAAGATAGTCAAAACTTTCAACGTTACGCAATCTGCAGTAGTCGGCAAAGGCGGCAGATGGACTACTGCAATAGCGGCAGCAGTGCTCGTAACTGGATTGCCTTAGGCGACCTGCGCGTGGTAAGGCGTTGACATGCCCTCTGGCTTTTTAGAAAGGCTCATATCGGGCAGGTGGATTGCAGGGCCTTCTGCGAGCGATGCCATAAGAAGGGCAAAACAGCTAAACGCACTGAACGAGCGCGCAATAATAAATTTCCTTGGCGAGGAGTTCACAGACAAGGAGCGCGTAATCAACGCATTACATGAGTACTTGGGGCTAATCTCAAGCATAAAACAAAGCGGTGTAAAGGCAGACATCTCGCTAAAGCCCACACAGCTTGGATTGCGCATTGGCTATGCATATGCTGCCAAAAATTACGCGAAGGTACTGAGGAAAGCGCGCACAACCGGCGTGTTCGTCTGGCTAGACATGGAGTCAAGCGACACCGTGAGCAGCACAATAGCAATGTACAGGCGCGCTTTAGTAAGCGGCGAAGGAGCCGCGCAAATAGGAATATGCCTGCAGGCATACCTCAGGCGCACCCAAAACGACATCAGGTCTTTGGTAAACACCAAAGCGGTGATAAGGCTTGTCAAAGGAGCTTACAAAGAGAATGCCAAGCTTGCGTTTCAAAAGAGGCAAGACATAAGCAAAAACTACCTGGTGCTGATGCGATACCTGTTCAAAAATTATGAAGCCTTCACCATAGCATCGCACGACAGAGCGATAATAGCAGAGGCAGAGGCGCTTAACAGGGCGTATCAGAAGCAAGTAACCTATGCTTTTCTAAGCGGCATAAGGCCTAAGCTAGCTAAAGAAATGGCAACAAAAGGCGAGCAGGTAAGCGTATATGTTCCTTATGGCAAGCTCTGGCTCGACTATGCCTACAGGCGCATTCGTGAGCAAGGCCACACAATGCTTGTACTTAGGTCCTTATTTGGTGGCTAAACCAAACAAGAAAAAGCAAAGTTGCGCTATTTTACTATTTTACTATTTTACAACGTCTTGTACAAAAGCCGGGTAAACGCGCCTTATGCCATCCATGCGCTCTATTTCCCTTATGAAGTTGCTTGCGTTGCTTGAGCCTGTAGAAGCTACGAATATCGCAGCGTGGTCGCCGGTTGTTGCGTAAAGCTCAGCGATTTCCTTTCTCTCCTTTAGCCTGCTTATAACGTCGTTGAAGCGCTCAGGCGCTATGTCAAGCCCGACTATTAGCATTGTTTTGTCAGCTACCTGATAGCGGATTCTGGCTTTGTAGCCTATCACTATGCGCTCGCTCTCAAGCTTCTTTATGCGCTTCCTCACAGCGCCTTCGGTCAACCCTAACTTGCTTGCAAGTTCCTGATTGGTCATGTCCGCATTCCTTTCCAGGAGCGCAAGAAGCTTTTCGCTTATGAGGTCAAGCATATCAGCACCGCGGCGATTACCTATAATTAGTAAACGCTAATAAGTTTTTCGTAACATATATTACTAAATTATCACCAAAGAGTTACCTTTTAGTATCTGAACGTTGAAATGTTTAAAGGTGGAGATTATGGCAACTATGGAGATAGGAAAAGAAGCGCCAGATTTCAGAGCCAAGGCATACTTTCCCGAAAGCAAGGAAATAAAAGAAATAAAGCTTAGCCAGTACAAGGGCAAGTGGGTGGTAATTACATTCTACCCTGGCGACTTTACGTTTGTGTGCGCGACCGACCTTGAAGCGATAACACAGCACTACAATGAATTCAAGAAGGCAAACGCAGAGGTATTTGCAGTGAGCACTGACAGCGTGTACTCGCACAAGGCATGGAGCGATACGTCGCCAAGGGTAAGCAAGAGCCCAGTTCCGCTTGTTGAAGACTTCAACAAGCAAATAACAAGCACATTCGGCTTCCTAAATAGCGAAACCGGAGCAGCAAGGCGCGGGCTTGTGATATTAGACCCAGAAGGCAGGCTGCAATACTATGCAATTTTCAACGATGCGCTCGGCAAGGACATAGACCACATTATAAATTCGCTTCATGGCCTGCGCATAATACACGACACGCCGGCTGAGCAGGGCCACATATGCATAATACCAGCAAACTGGAAGCAGGGTCAGAAGCCCATGGAGATAGACATAGTCAACGACATAGGCAAGCTCTGATTTGCTTGCCTTTCTTTCCTTTCTTTTTTGTCGGCTAATTTGCATCGGGCGCTTGCGTTTTTGTTACCAAGCGCCGTTATTTCTTCGATTGCAAAATAAATTCCTTGAAAGCGGCAAGGTATTCTGCAAGGCGATTCCTCGATTCTTCGTCTACAAGCCTGCCTTCCTTTATCTTTTTGTCTACAAAAGCAACAAAAGCCTCTGGCTTCTTCATGTCATTTGCATTTAGAAACAGCAGCGATTGGCGCAGATGGTATTGCGATCTAGCGCCACCAAGCATGCCTATAGATTCAGAAACAATGCCAACGGGCTTTTTGTCGAACACGTTGTCGGTATATGGCCTTGACGCAAAGTCTATTGCATTCTTCAGGTAGCCAGGCACAGAATAGTTGTATTCTGGAGTGACTATGAGTATGCCATCGCTCTGCCTTATTGCTTCCTTGAATTTTGTCACTGAATCTGGCATGCTGTGCTCAAGATCCTGGTTGAACACAGGTATGCCTGCTATGTCATAAAGCGATATTTCCATCCCAGCTGGCGCCAGCTCCTTGCATGCATTTGCTATTACTTTCGAAAAAGACTCTTTTCTCAGCGAAAAGCCGAATGCTAGTACGTTCATGCCATATTTTTCACGGTTTAAAAATTTAAGACTTGCTGTGCACCAGGCAAAGATTACGTGCGTTTCTTTAACCGTGTTGTTTTGTTCAACAACCTCCTACATAACACCTAAATCTAAACGCCTTTCAAAGAATTCCTTTTCAGAAATTACCTCTATATTGCCTTTTTCTAACGCTTTGTAGCGCTCAATTGCGCTGCTGTTTACTATTACCACTGTCTTTGCGTAATCTACTTGCCTCTTTTCAAGCATATGCTTTGTGTCAT
>JAVZPT010000046.1:0-4389 GCA_038881455.1 Candidatus Micrarchaeaceae archaeon
CAGTTTTTGCAGTGTTTTTAGCTCTAGACCTTCTGCCAATCCACATCAGATATCTGCATAAGATGTTCTCGTTTACAATGCTCGTAAGCATAATACTCGCATTCTTCAACATGCTGCCCATATTCCCGCTAGACGGCAGCAAAGTATTCCGCTGGAACAAAATAGCGTATTTCGCAGTAATTGCAAGCATATTCGCAATGCTTCTGCTAATATTTCCAATAGAGTCTTTGATAATAGGACTTGTGTTTATGCTAGCCTTTGCGTTTGTTATAAGCATGTTCACGCGTGCCGTGCTTTTCTAAGTATTTGTGTTGGGATTCTATCGCTTCGAGCAAACTGTAAACGTCTTTTCTTAGTTGCGCGGTCGTGCCGGTATTAAGCAAAACATAATCTGCTGTCTCTATCGCATGCAGTATGCCATGCGCGAAATCGCCTTTGGCTGAAAAGCCGCCAAGCTCCTTTTTTTCTATTGCGCGGAATTCTTCGAGCGTCTTTGGGTCGTCTGGCTTGTTCCTTTTCTTTATGCGCGCGAACCTTATGCTCTCTGGGGCTAGCACCGCAACTACGACAAGGCCCTTTATGCTTTTCTTGAAGTATGCTTCTTCGTAAGTGCTGCGCATGCCTGTTATTACTGTATTGCTCATGCTTGTGCCTCCAAGCCTCCTAAGTTCCTTTAAGGTTAGCCTAGCGACTACGTCGTTGCCGTAAGAGCTCCTAAGCTCGGCGGAGAAGTTCCTGAGGCTTTTCGAGTCAATTTCTAGATTACGCTTCGACATCTCTTCCCTTACTACATCCCCCATTTCGACTGTTTTGTAGCCTTTTTCTTTCATAAGTTCTGCCACTGTGCTCTTGCCTGAAGCAATCTGGCCCACTATGCAAATGACCATTGCGCCGCCTAGTGCACTTTGCTGCCTGGCCTCACGCTCCTTATTGGCACAAGCACAGAAACTGTGCTTTCGTCTTCTGCAGCAAGGAGCATTCCCTGAGACTCAACTCCGGCAACGCTCTTGGGATCCAGGTTGGCTACGCATATTATTAGGTTGCCTTCGAGCTCTTCTGCTTTGTATTGGTCGCGTATTCCTGCAACTATCGTGCGCCTGCCGAGCTCTTCGCCCAGGTCGACATCAAGGATATACATTGGCTTCCTCGCGGTTTCGTGCGGCCTCACGCCCACGATCTTGCCGACGCGCAGGTCTATCTTTTTAAAATCTTCTATGCTTACTATTAGATCACCAGTATGTGTTAATTATGAGGCTTTTTATAGCGATCGATTTGCCTGAAGAAGTGAAGGAAAAAGCTGAAAAGATTGAGAAGGAGATAGGCGCGCTCCAGGGCTCGTTTACGTTTGTTAACAAAAACGCAATGCATATAACGCTGAATTTCATAGGCGAAGTAAACGAAAGCCTTGCAGACAACGCAAAGCGGGCTTTAGACAGCGTTGGCTTTTCGCCTTTTGACATTGCACTTCGCGGCCTTTCCTTCTTCTCGCCTGAATTTATACGCGTAGTTTACATAGGCATAAGCAAAGGCAGCGAGGACCTTTCTAGGCTTTTTGGCACTATAGGAGAAGCTTTGGAAAACGAGAGCGTGCCCTATGAGCGGCGCAGCGAAGGCTCTAAATTTACTCCGCATTTCACAATAGCAAGGGTCAAGTACATAAGGGATAAGAAGCCGTTGCTAGAGTTGGTTGCTAAGCATGCCGATGAAGACTTCGGCACGTTTAGCGTAAAAAGCATTGCGCTGAAGAAAAGCGTGCTGACAGAGAACGGGCCTGTTTATTCAAACCTGCACGAAGCGCACCATGCCTGACCTTGCCTGATTACTTATTACTTGCGTGCTTGCTTCTTTCGCTTGCAGCAGGCTCTTTGCTGTTTTTGAACAGGCGGTACACGCTGCTTACTACGCTTAGCTGCTTTAAGACACTGCCTAATGATGCTGCAAGGGCTGTTGCGTCTTTCGCGCTCACTTCAACTACTATGCGGTTTGCTTCTCTGCTTATCCTTACCTCGCTGCGCTTATACTTGGTCGGCTTTTCAATTATATCAAAGAATTCTTTTGCAAAGCGCCCAAAGTTAAGTTCTAGCCTTGCAGAACATGCATATTTTGCGGTGTTTGTTACTTTCACAGCCTTTCCCTTGCCCTTACGCTGGGCCTTGACTTGAAAGAGCCCCTGCCTTTCTTGTTTAAGCCCCTATGGCGCTTGCCTGCGCTTGAAAGCCCTCGCTGGGCCCTGCCTTTGCTCTTGACGATTTCTCTGTAAATAGGGTCTGAAACTATTGCTGGATGCGCACGGTCAAGAAGCATAACCTCGTAGAATTTGTTGTTGCCGTCTTCTCCTACGAAATAAGAATTCAAAACTTCTGCGTTCGAGTACTTTGCTGCTGCGCGTTCCTCTGCTATTGCCTGGAGCGATTTCCTGTAAGCGTAGAAGCGGCCCATCTTAGATGGTTTCCTGCCGCCCATGGGCTTCTGCCTCTTGCTTAGGCCTCTGCGCACGCGCACCCTGACAACTATGACTCCCTGCTTTGCCCTGTAACCTAGCCTGCGCGCGCGCACAACATTAGTTGGTTGCAAAACCCGCACTATGGGTGCTTGGGCGCGCCACTCCGCAAGCCTGGCCTTGAGCAAATCGCTTCTCTTTGCATACTCTTCCTGGAATGCCTTTGCTACATATTTTGAATAGCCCATAAATTCACTGTGTAGAGATTATGTCGGCAAAGCCTTTTAAATATAGATATACGCCTGCATACATGGGCACTTCCGCACGCTCGCCGTTATAAGGACCTAGCGTGCTGTCTCCGATGCGCAGTGCATAAGGCGTCTTGGCGCTTATGCTCAGAACTCCTTCTTCAAACACTATTGCGCCTTTCATCGGGTCGAACCTTTCAAGCGCGGCAATTCCGCCTAGCTTCTTTGCTACGAAGCCTGTGCCGCCGTGTATTGTGCCTGCGAGCCTCATCAGGTGCGAAGGGTCTTTGGTAACGTTCGCATCTATGTAAGCAGATTTTTCCCAGACTATTTTGCTTATTACGTTGTTCCAGTAAATGCTCTTCATAGGTATGCGAGTCATGCCCCAGCTGCCATTGCGTACGCCAAGCTCGACGAGTTCTTTCTCTTTTGAAAGCCTTTTTGCCATGCGCATGTCTATGCCAAGCTCTGCAAGTCTTTCCGGATTGCCAAGCCGTTCTATAAAAGCCTTTGCTATCTTGCCGCGCCAGCCGCCATCGCTAGGCTTAGGCCCTGAAAACTGCGAGCCCTTCTTCTTGCTTGAAAGGTCTGGAAACAAAAGCAGCGGAGACAGCTTAGTGGGCTTTATGTAGCTGCAGAGCTCCTCCCTTGCGTGCGCGTCGAGCTGCAGCACAGAATCGCTCGCTATGTGGACATGGTAGCCGCGGTTTCCGCTAAAGTTTATGCTTATTTCCTTTTCGGAAAAGCCTAAATCGCTGAGCAGAAAGTCTTCTATAAGCAGCAGCGTATCGCGCTTTACTGCGTCTAGCCGCTCATCGCAAAGCCAGTCTTTGCTGTGCACTCCGCAATCGTACTTCGGGTCGCTGGCATCAAGGTCAAAACGCAGCTCAGAGCCGAGCCAGCCCTTCCTCTCCATAGGCCTAGCACTAGGCTCTTTGTAATATGCTGCTGAGTAATCAACGAATGCTGGCGCATTGCTGATCAGGAACTCTTTAAGCTGCGATGCGCTTTTGAAAGAGTAGTGCCTTCCTGCAACTTTGTTTCCTATAACACCAAAGCCGAACTCGCGCTGCTCGATTCTGTCAGGCGCAATGCTTGCAATATCTGCTTTTGAGTAGTAGCCGCGTATCAGCGAAGTTAAAAGCCTGCTGGCATAATCAGACATGATAATGAATAAGCAGCAAAGGTATTAGAGTTTTGCAGGGGCTTATAGAAAACGCAAAGGCAGGGCATGGCAGCAAACCAAATGGCCTTTGCAGGCGCTCGCGCAAAGAAAGCAACATGGCTTTACGGCGGCGTATAGCCGCTATACCAGCTGCTCGCGAATATCACGTTGCTCGTAACGGCGTTATTGCCGTTGCCGCTGTAGTCGTTGGCGTTGCCATTCAGCGGGTACCAGGCAACAAGGTTCTGCAGGTCTATAGGCGCGCCGCCTATGCCCTCTATATATAGGGCATGGACTTGGTTCACTGAAAGGTACGTGTTATACACCTGAATGTTGGATATGCTGCCGTTAAACCATTCGGCGTCGCCGTATCCAGGAGAAGAATCCCTTGAAATTGCCCCTATGGTAAAGTTAGTATTTGCAAATTGCATCTCTCCGGTGGCTGTGCCTTCACGTATAAGCTGGCCGTTTGCATACCAGTATTTCGTGCTTTCCCCAGTAGTAGAATTGTACTTTATGCTCACTGCAAGGAACAT
>JAVZPT010000047.1:0-4382 GCA_038881455.1 Candidatus Micrarchaeaceae archaeon
GAGCAAGAAGGCGCAGAGCTCGCTTGAATACAAAATGATGATAGCTGCAGCGAGCATAGTGATAGTGCTTGCGCTGGCCATGGTTGTAAAGCTTAAAGGCGCAGTAGTAAGCACTGTTAGCGTAAACGGGACCAACGAGAGCATAGCACAGGCAATCTCAAGGGAGCTCGGCTCGCTAACTTCAAACGCGGTTTGATGAAGGCGCAGCTTTCGCTTGAGTTCCTGATTTACCTGAGCGTGGCTGGCGCTTCCCTTGCCGTTGTTGTTGCGGCAGTTCCATCGCTGCTCGGCAGGGCCTACGCTTATGCCAGTGAGTACGCTGCCCTTTCTTTCGTAGACAAAGTGAACGCTGCGCTGATAAGCGGCAATGCCACAATAGCCGCTTACCTGCCTGCTGGGCTTTGCAATGCAACCGCACACGGCAGTGCTCTAGAGACTCGCTGGGGAACATTGTACTTCATAGTGCCTGTCTTTGTTGGGAACGCGCTCTGTCCTTCAGGCACAAACGCCGAGTTTGAAATAAGCGCAGTGAACGGAACAGCGCTTTTAAGGCGCATTTCATGAAAGCGCAAATTTCGCTTAGCATGCTGATAGGCATGGCGCTTGCAATGTTCTTGTTGGCGATTGTATTGGCACTAACTTCAAAGATCGTTGCTAGCGCAGCGCAGCACGCACGGGCATTAGCAGCTTTGTACATTATGTAGGCGCTTTGCATGCTAACCAGCATCGACTACCTTATAGCAATTCCGCTTGCCGCAATGGCAATAGCTCTGCTTTTCATGCCGGCAAGCTCAGCGCTTGATTATGTATATGCCGGAAACGCATACGAGACTAGGCAACTTGCGCTTTTCAACTATTCGCAGAGCCTTGCTGTGGCGATACAAAACCTAAGCCCAGCGCAGGCCGCAAAGGTAGCAAGTTCTGAAAGCGGCTCAGGGATTTCTGGCGCTATAGCCCAATACGGCAACACGAGCATGTGCAACGAGCAAGATCTTTGCAGAATAGTGCCTGTAAGCGGAGCACTGCGCGTTTTGGTGGTATATTATGAGAATACAAACAAGCCTTGAGTTCATAGCCCTGCTTGCCGCAGTTTCTTCGGTAGCACTTTTTGCAATAGGCGCGTACGCAAGAACAATAATGCCGCAGTACAAGCAAATCAGCGGCTCCTTTTCAAACGTAAGCAGCAGCACTGCACCTGTGTATTTGCCTGAAAAGCCAGGGTTCACTGCCCAGTTGCCTTATAGCACAGAACTCTACAAAACATCTTACGTTGGCGCCATATTCTACAACTGTTCGAACGGCACAGCAAATCTAAGCGCATATTCTAGTTCGCTTTTCTTCCCTGTAAAAAAGGCAGAACTTGCGCTCAAAGGCCTTGGAACAGATTCGCTTCCTTTTGTACCAACACGCACAGGCAACAACAGCGCAGAACTGTATTATGAAATAAAGTGCAACGGCGTGGGCTACTCCGGCGCTGAAAACCTAAGTACTTACACCTCTGCAGTAAGCAACTCAAGCGAACAATCGCTTTATTTTGCTGAAATAGCAGACAGGAATGAGCGCGTAAATTACTCGCTCGGCAGCGAAAGCCCCATTATATACACCACAGAGAGCACGCAATGCACCAAAACAGATTGGAACTATAACCCGCTGCCTATACAGTACCAGTGCGGCACCACGAGTGCATGGGAATACCGCACATTTTCCATTTACTGCTACTACAACGTCGGCGGCACAACAACAACGACAACATGCATATATCCCCATAATACCCAGTACAGCACAAGCAGCATAGGCAATGCCACGTACTCTTACAGCTTCCTTCTTAAAATACGCACGCCGCTAGGCATTGCAGAATCAAATCTAAGCAATGCACAGCAATACAGTGCCATTAAGCTTGGCAACGAAACCATAGGCTCCGCAAGCGTTGAGAGCGTTAGCTATTTTGGTAGTGGGCTTTCAGGAGGCGTGCTTATAAATGGCTCTGTATTTTCGCTAGCAAACGCAAGTGCATATGCAGCTTACGTGCAGGCGAGCGATAATCTTTACTCGGTTCTTGACTATTACAACAAAACACTTGACTATTCGCAGCAAATATACCAGGCAATATATGCATACAATGTTTCTTCGGAAAGCCTGATAGGCAGCAGAAGCCAGGGCAGCGAATGCCTTTTCAACAAAGGCCACATGAGCTGTGTGCCAAGCCAGCCGTTCGATTATGTGATAGCTGCGCATATTAATGCAAGCGGAATGGGCAACGAAACTCTGCAATATGCTGGCTCAGTAATAAACATAATTTCAAGTGGTTGAATGCGCTGCCAGTTGGCTACGCTTGAGACTGTGCTCGCAGTTGTCGTTTCTGTATATGCGATTTCATACTATGCTTACGTAGTGCGAAATTACGATTATGCTTTGTCGTCAAGCATGTTTGCGCTGCGCGCGAGCGCAGCAGCGTACGACCTTTCATCTGCGATAGAAGCCAATGCGTCTGCAAAGGCATGCGTTGAGCTTTCCAGTGCGCAGTGCCTAAAAGGCATAGTTCTGCAGTACGAGCGCGTTTACGGTATAGGCATAGGCGTTTACCTTAACGGAATGCAGGCAGGTTCTGAACAAGGAAGAGGCGCGTTGTACTGCTTTTACTTTTACAACAAAACATTGTGCATGCTCTTTTCACAGGTGTCTTAATGTCATTTTACGGCTTGTTCCTAATTGCAGTTGCATTCGCCTTGTGCGCATGTGTAGGCTCGCTCTTCTCTGCGCTTGTGCTTGCCGGCAGGGTAAACGCGCAGTATGCAGTAATTTCAGAGAAGACTGTGCTAGGCGCTTATGCAAATTATGTGGGCCTAGGATACAATGGCTCATACAATCTGTCTGGTCTTCTAAGCATAAGCGGAATGCGCATAGCGTGCGCGCATGGAGTTTGCGTTCTTTCTAACAAATATAGAACGGTGGCTGAAGCAGCAGGCATTAATAATACAAAGCAGTGACACTGCTCTGCACCGCAAGCATTTTATGTCTTCGAGCAGCAAGTTGTACATGTCGCAAGATTGCATATTCTGCAGGATAATAAGAAAGGAAGAGCAGGCGTACATAATATATGAAGACAGGTCAGTCATTGCAATACTTGACAAGGCTCCTTTTACAGAAGGCCATACTCTGATAATTACAAAAACTCATAGTACAAACCTGCTTGATGCAGACAATAGAGAACTTTCAAGAGCAATCCTTATCGCAAAGAAGCTTGCCTTGTTTTACAGCAAGGAGCTTAAATGCGATGGTGTGAACTTGCTGCATGCAACAGGCGCCGTAGCAGGCCAAAGCGTAAACCACTTTCACATGCATGTAGTGCCGCGATATAAGTCAGACGGCATAGGCAACCCTTGGTATAGAACAAGGAAGAAAAGCACAAGAAACAGTGCAGTGTATGCAAGGCTTGTCGCTTCTAAATATTATGGATTGCTCGGTGTGAGCAATTCTGCGAAAGCCAGAATGCAAACAAGTCAGACCGCCTAGCTATCTTCATCGCTTGCGCTCAGCGATCACCAGTATCATCACTCTTTATTAAATGGTTAATAAAATTATTAACCATGCGCTTAACAGACAAGTACTCACTTTTCATATTCGACTGGGATAACACGCTAGTTTCAACGCCTCTTCTTCTAAACCTTACGAGGTATTCAAAAAGCAGGTATTGGAATGTCGCTCGCGCCGCCGAGCGCGCCGAGTCAGCAAAGAAGCGCGTATCATCAAGCAGCAAAGTGCGCATCGAAGGATTTGAGGAAGAGGGCAAGCTTTTTTCAGCTTTATATGATGTTTACTTGAAGGTTCAGAGGACTAAACTAAAGCCGCATGCAGTCGAGGTTCTGGAAAGGCTAAGGTCAAAGGGCAAAAAGGCAGCTGTATTCAGCGATGGCAGAAGCGTCAGGGTCCTGAAAGAAATACACTACCTGGGGCTTTCTAGATATTTTGACTTTGTGTCAGGTGCCGATTCATTCGGCAAGTATAAGCCAGACCCTTCAGGCCTGCTTTACATAATTGACCTGCTCAAAGCAAACAAGAAAAGAAGCGTATACGTGGGCGACATGAACATAGATGTAATTACCGCAAGACTCGCAGGCGTAGACAGCTGTGCAATAAGCGATGGGCTTAGCTCTTTTGAGTCGCTAAAGAAGGAAAAGCCAACGTACCTGCTTAGAAACCTGTCTGCGCTCATGAAGTCACTCTGATATGCCTGCCATTACATTAATTATATCTTTTATGAGAAAAGATATCATGCAAGGCTTAATCGCAGCGTTGCCTAACGATCTTGAGCTTGCAGGCTCCCTCGGAAAGAGAAGCGAAGACAACGGCATGCTGTTCTTCAACAGAAAAGAAAGAGGCAT
>JAVZPT010000048.1:0-4317 GCA_038881455.1 Candidatus Micrarchaeaceae archaeon
ATCTTTACGTTTTGGTATATAGTGTTATCTGAAAGTGTGGCATACTTTTCTATGCCAAGATCGATGCCGACCTGTGGTTTTCCGTTTGGCATGAAGGGTTTGTCCTCTTTTTCAACTGCAACTGTGATATACCATTCCTGTGATTTTGTTTTCTTTATTGTAAGTGTCTTAACCTTGCCTTCAATCTCTCTGTGATTTACAAAATTTACATTGCCTATCTTTGAAATATATACTTTCTTTTTCTCTATCTTAAATCCTGATTGTGGGTATGTCAGCGACACTACATATTTCTTGAAACGCGGAAAGCCTGCCTTTACCTTTTTGCCCTGTTTTCTTTCTTTGCACCTTCTGAAGAAGTGTTTATATGCATCTGATACCCTCTTTGAAACATTCTGAAGAACCTGCGAATACAATTCTGAGAACTCTGGCTTCTCTTTCTTTATCTGCGTCAGCCAAACGTTCATTCTGTATTCAGTGAGCGTCTTCCCTGTTTCTTTGTAATACGCTTTTGATTTTTCAAGAAGAAGATTGTAGAGATTTTTTGCGAGGAACATTTGACTATCTAATTTTGCCTTTTGCTCCGTTGAAGGATATGCGCGGTATTTATATGCAGTTTTCATGACGATCATGGTTGTAGTTTTATGCGTCTCAAAATTTATATGCGTTTCTGCGGTTCGCTCCCATCTCTATCTGAAGGATAGGGTTTCCCGCTCACTTTTATAAAATGCTGTATTGTTATTTATCTACATGCACGTTTTGCTTCTTTCGCTCGTGGGCCTGTTCAACCTCACATATTCGTCGATACTGTCGCTCATTGCCAACTATGGCTATTACGCGCTTTTCGGCCTGTTGGTGCTTGAAGAAGCTTCGGTACCAGTGCCAAGCGAGGTGGTATTGCCAGTAACAGGCTACTTCATTTTCAAAGGCCTGCTGAATCCAGTACTTGCTTTTGCAGTTATTTTAGCAGGCGGACTTGTCGGCATGGCAATAGATTACTACATTGCTTACTTAATAGGCAAAGACGTTGTCTACAAGCACCTGGGCCTTTTCCATATAAAGAAGGAGTCGCTAGAAGCGTTTGATTCCTGGTTTAGGAACAACGGCTCTTTTGCAGTATTCGTTACGCGCATGATGCCTGTATTGCGCGGCATAATAAACTTTCCAGCGGGGTTCGCGCTCATGCCGCAAAAGAAATTCTATGCTTATTCAACATTTGGCGCTGCGATATGGGACGTGCTGCTTATGGGTTTTGGCTTCTACTTGAGCAAGTACGCGTTTAGCCTGCAAAGCGCTTACGGCACGCTTGCCGCGCTCGGCGCAGCTGTAGGCGTATTTATTGTGTTGCTTTTTGCCATTTACAAATACGCAATGAAAAGAATAGGCAAGAGGTAGCTACTTCGTAGAAGAAGGGCCAAGCGTGTAGTGCCTAACTACCTTTATTACCTGTGTTATTGCTTTCTTTATCTCAGCGTTAGTCTTCGCGCCTGTGCAGATTATCTTGCCGTTCTTGAAAAGCAGCAAAGCAACCTTTGGCGTGTGTATCTTGTATATGGCGCCTGGAAACTGTTCGGGCTCGTAGTCTACATCAGGCGACGCCTTTGCTATTGCATAAAGGTCAAGCTCGACTCCAAGGTCAGCGCTCGCAACTATGTTCTCAACTTTAAAATTAGGTTTCAGAACAGGCGCTTTTCCAGTTTTGGCTTTCTCCGTTGCCATTATACCACGCTTTTTAAATTGGACCGCAATTTATATATTTGCTTCTTTATAAATCTTACGCTAGTGATTCTCATGGAGCGATCGCAAGGCCTATTCTCAGGAAGGACCAGGCACCTTTCGAGGCACCACGCGCCTTCAAAGCTCGGGATAAGCGCAATTATAAAGCAGTTCAGCATTGGCGACAAAGTTGCGATAGTGCCGAAAGGCAATTTCAGAGACATACCACATCCGCGTTACAGGGGCAGGATAGGCACAGTAATAGGCAAGCGCGGCAGCGCATACGAGGTAGAGGTGCGCGTATCTAAAACGGCAAAGCGCATTTTGGTAGTGCCGCAGAAGCATCTTGAGAAGTTGCAAGCGCAGGGCAAAGCACAGGCAGTTGCGCCAGTAGAAAAGGCCATTCAGCAGCAGGCAGAAGAGGCAACAGCATAGTCCCGGCCGGATTCGAACCGACGTAGCAGGCTCCAAAGGCCTGCGTCCTTGGCCGCTAGACGACGGGACTTCATGCTTATCTGCTTTTAATTTTTATGCTTATATTTTTATCTCATGACAGAGAAAATCTACCTTAAAGACTCTTATGCAAAGGAGTTGGACGCGCAAATAGTTGGCAGCGCAGGTAATGAGGTAATGCTTGACAGGACCATATTTTACCCAGGCGGAGGCGGCCAGCCTTTCGATACCGGAACAATGTTTATAAACGGCAATGCTTACAAAGTTCTCGAGGTTAAAAAGGATGCAGAAGATATAATTCACGCACTTAGCAGTGCACCTTCAGCAGGGCCAGGGTCCGCAGCACACTGCGTGCTTGATTGGCAGAAGCGCTACGCGTATATGCGCTACCACACCGCATTGCACATAATAGATGGCGTAATAGCAAGAAAGCACAATGCGCAGGCAATGTCTACTGGCGGCCAGATATTCTATGACAGGGCGCGCATGGACTTTGACATGCCGGCACTGAACCGCGAGATACTTGAGCAAATAATAAGAGATGCAAACGCAATAGTAAACGAAGGCAGAAGGGTGTATGCAAGGGAGCTGCCCAGGGAGGAAGCAATCAAGATACCCAACCTTGCGAGGACAGAGCCTGGAAAGAAGCTTATTCAGCGCCTAGATTCAGTGCGTATAGTTGAGATAGAGGGCCTAGACGCGCAAGCCGATGGCGGTACGCATGTTGCAAACACAAAAGAAGTAGGCAGCATTTCCATTGTTAAGTTCGAAAACAAAGGAAGCCACAGCAAGCGCATTGAAATAAGGCTCAGCGAAGTGGCATAAAGCCATCAAAGCTGCTTTGTACTTGCGTCTACAGGCTTATTCTCAAAGTCTAGTACTGCTTTCTTTGCAGCCCTTAGCGATAGCGTCGCGCAGTGCAGCCTTGCAGGCCCGGGGTCTATGCCTATCAGCCTGAACAGGTCGTCTTTGCCAAAAGCTTCTATGTAATTAAGCGTTTTGCCTTTAAGGTAATTCATCAGCATGTTTGCAACGCCCATCGAAATTATGCAGCCGTTTCCATCGAACTTTGCGTCTTTTACTACGCCGCCTTCTATTTTAAGATAAATTGTTATTGTGTCGCCGCAGGAGACGTTCTCCTCGTGCATGATGGCGCTCGCCCCTTCAATAGTGCCTTTTGAGTCAGGATGCTCATAATTGTTTATGAGCTCTTCAGCATAAATATCAAGCGGCATTGCCTCATCTAAACCAATTTCTCAGGAAGGGAAAGACTTTCAAGCCAAGCCTGGCAAGCCTGTCCTTCTCTAAATATATGGCGTAGGAAATTATTATGCTTATCGCAACTCCAGCAAGCACGTCTGTGAAATAGTGCAGGCCGAGGTAGACCCTGCCGAAGAGCACAAGCACAAGCCAAGCCACGTATGCTATGCGCACATACTTGTACTTGTTGATGAAGAAAGTAAGCCCTGTAAGCACCGTTGCGTGGTTCGATGGAAAGGAATAGCTGCTTTCGCATGCCACGTGGTTTATCCAGTAAAGTGAAGCTACGTTGCACGGCCTTGGCTCTTTTACAATAATCTTTATTGCGTCGCCTACCAAGTAGAGCAGTATTCCCGCCGCAACAAGCGCAAAGATGTTCTTGTCGCGCCTGAGTAGCAGGTATATGACAAGAAGCGGTATAACTGCCAGAAAGCTAGGGCCAAGTACCTGCATTGCGTAGTTTAGCTGCGCGCTTGCCACTGCCTTTACTGCTTCGAACGCCAGATTGTTCAGCTGCGTTATTGCCTGCAACAAACCGCCAAGCAGTCAACTCTTATTACTTTTGTGTTTATATTTTTGTGTGTCATGCAACGCGCGCTTACAAAACAAAGAAGCAATGGCTTCTGGCTTCGGTATGAGGGCCATAATATGTGCGTATATCGATTTTCCAGCGTCGCAGCAAAAGCTTTATAAACACAAAGGTTTTAGGGGTATGCAGGTGAATGGCATGGGAGGAAACGGCCAGACCTGAAAAGAATGTCGTGAATTAGAATTGTTGCTGTTAAATATGCTCTGCTTTTTCCTTTTGCCTTTTGACATTTACTTGTTCTAATTCTGCCTGCTCTTGTAGTGTCTTATATTGCGCGGTTGTTTCTTTTGCTATTCTTCTGT
>JAVZPT010000049.1:0-4240 GCA_038881455.1 Candidatus Micrarchaeaceae archaeon
GCGGTTCAAACCAACGACCTTCAGATTGCAAAGCAGGCACATTGCTGAGCTACACACACACAAGTACATATCAAAGTTTCAGGCTAAATATATATCAAAATATATATCAATATGTAAATATTGCTTTGCAATGCTGCAATATTCAATATTACAAAAAGCATCGGCGCTCTGCACTTGTAAAGCGTAGGTCAATTCAGCACAGACAGGCGTGTGTTGAAGGGCAGCGCCGGTACACCGGCACGCAGGCAGTGCAACTCTATGGGCCTTTGCACGGCAACGCGCCACAGGTACTAAAACCGCACAACCTGCAATGTATAAATGCTTTTCAGTAAAAATGCATATGTGTTTGCATGGCTCTTGGAATAAAGCCCAAAATATCAATTCTCATGGGCATAATAATAGGTCTTGCCGACATTTACTGGATTTACACAAGCTATTTCAGCGCGCTTTGGGTAGGGTTAGGCGCACTGATATTCATCGCAGACCTTATATGGCTCTGGGTAGACATAAGCCTTGGCAAGCGATGATGTTTGGGTGGTTTTTTGAACAACGCTAGTGCAGCAATTATTGCGTCAGTATTTCTGCTTGCGCTTCCGCTCCTGCAAGGCACGGCATACGCAAGCATAGGCACGTCGTCTATACTGCTAAACGAGAGCAACGTGACTGTGCTGCCCGGCGGCTCGGCGCGCGTGTCATACACGGTTTCGCTTGCAACAGGCAGCACATGGGGCACAAGCATAAGCGTCGTGAATGCTTCTGCACTATCAGCCAGCGGAATAAGCACTAGCCTGTCCAATACTTACGGCGATCCAACATACTCTGGCGTTCTTGCCATTTCTACGAGCTCGAGTACGCATCAGGGCACATACCAGATAAGCATGCAAGCGAGCGGCGACGATCCTTCTCCAGTAGAAACGCTTACGCTTGTTGTGCTTGCTCCACCTACAAGCAGCACAAGCACAGTTGCGCCTGTAAAGTCAAACGTGACTACAAGCAGCACCGCAAACACCACTAGCGCTTCAACAAGCGTACAAACAACTGCTGTGCCTTTGACCACTACACAGCCGAGCCCAACAGCGCCTAGCTACAGCGCAACGGCTCTATACATGGCGATACTAGAGATTGTGATACTCTTTGCAGTAATAGCGCTTGCACTTAAGTATGCTTAATCAGCGGCTTTTCTGCGCGCAAGCGATAAAAACACATGTAGCGTAATCTGTGCCTAATAAATGCATAACCGTGCTTGTATATGTACGCGCTTGTGCTCTGCGGCGGCTTTGCGAAAAGGCTCGAGCCCATAGGCGAGTTTGTTCCAAAGGCTCTGCTCACTGTTAACGGCATGCCGCTAATCGACTACATACTAGAAGGCCTTGAAAAGGAAAGCGCGATCAAGCGCATAATAATCTCTACAAACAAAAAGTTTGAAAGGCAGTTCAGGTACTGGCTTAAGCTAAGGCAGCGTGCAGGGCTTAGCAAAAACGTAAGCTTGCTTGTCGAGCCTTCGACTAGCAACGAGAACAAGTTCGGTGCGGTTAGGGGCATAGCATATGCCATAGAGAAAGCAGGCATTGGCGATGATATGCTTGTTGTAGCGGGCGACAACTTCTACACGTTCGAGATAGGCGCGCTCATCAGTGAGATGCTCAATAACCATGCGCCATGCGTAATCGCATATGACATAAAGTCAAAAGCGCATGCTAAGCGTTTCGGAGTGATAGACGCATCAAGCAATGGCGTTATAAAAGAGTTCTACGAAAAGCCTGCTGAACCAAATTCGTCTATAGTAAGTACAGGCATATACTTTATTCCAAAGAGCTACCTTGGCATGGTTAGCGAATATGTTTCACTGGCATCTTCCACAGACAATATAGGAGATTTTATATCCTGGCTCAAGAACAAAACCGACGTTTATGCGATAGTGCCAAAATCAGGAGAGTGGTTTGATATAGGCACAATCGATGGCTACAGAGAATTGTTCAACAACAAGCTGCTTGGTAAAAAGCGAAAGCTTGCTTAACAATATAATATATTTATTATTGCTAACTAAATATTACTTTAAATATTGCTTACAATAAACCTACTAGGCTGTGTTTATGACAAACGGTGTAGAGCTAATAGTCAGCGACGCATTAATAACCGACACAGGCAGGGGCGTAGCTAGGCTAGATTCAAAAACAAGAGCGATTCTTGGCGTAGATCCTTATGATGTAGTTGAGATAAAAGGCAAGACAAAATCAACTGCCGCTGTGGTTTGGCAGGCGCATCCTAGCGACGAGGGTCTAGGGTTCATAAGGATAGACGGCTATATAAGGCAGAACATAGGCGTTGGCATAGGTGACAAGGTCTTTGTCTCAAAGGCAAAGGTTGCCACTGCAGAGCGCGTTACAATTGCTCCGCCAATGGGCCAAAAGCCGCCTGTATCCCCAGACTTTCCGGAATATGCAAAGAAGCGCCTCGCAGGCAGGCCTCTGACGCGCGGCGACATAATACCCATACCCATGTTTGGCCTTGTTTTCAACTTTGTTGTGGTGCAGACAGTTCCGCATGAAATAGTCAAGGTAACAGATGAAACAGCAGTAAACGTAAGGGAAGAGCCTGTTTCAGAGGCAGAGGTGCGGATAAACAACGTGCATTACGAGGACATAGGCGGCCTCAAGAACGCGATACAGAGAATACGCGAAATGGTAGAGTACCCTATACGCTATCCTGAGCTTTTTGAAAGGCTGGGCATAGACCCGCCTAAGGGCGTTCTGCTTTACGGGCCGCCAGGCACAGGCAAAACGTTGCTAGCAAAGGCAGTTGCTACTGAGAGCGATGCGCACTTTATAAGCATTTCAGGGCCTGAGCTTGTCAGCAAGTTTGTAGGAGAGAGCGAGGAAAAGCTAAGGGAGATCTTCAAGGAAGCAAACGAGAAATCGCCAACTATAATATTTTTTGATGAACTCGACGCTATTGCGCCAAAGCGCGAAGAGGCTACAAACGAAGTTGAGAGGCGCATGGTTTCGCAGCTGCTGGCTTTGCTTGACGGCATGCCTGCAAGGGGCCACGTCATCGTTTTGGCAGCAACGAACAGGCCAGACGCAATAGACCCTGCGCTTAGAAGGCCAGGAAGGTTCGACAGGGAAATAGAGATTGGCGTTCCAGACAGGAATGCGCGCAAGGAAATTCTGCTTATACATACGCGCAACATGCCATTGGCAAAAGACGTAAGCATAGACGAAATAGCAGACATTACGCATGGCTACACAGGCGCAGACCTGCAGGCGCTTGTGAAAGAAGCCGCATTGTCAACGCTTAGGAATGTTTGGCCGAAGATTGTTGGCAAGCAGCGCATACCTGAAGAAATACTGCTTAATCTGTCTGTAAATAGAGACAACTTTTTTGACGCATTGAAGAGCATAAGGCCGACTGCACTGCGCGAGGTGTTTGTTGAGAGGCCAAACGTGCACTGGAATGATATAGGCGATTTGGAAAAGGTGAAAGAAGAAGTAAAAGAAGCCGTTGAACTGCCGCTCAAAGAGCCCGAGGCGTTCGAGAAGGTGGGCATAAGACCAATAAAAGGCATACTGCTTGTTGGGGCGCCAGGCACAGGCAAAACGTTGCTAGCAAAGGCAGTTGCAACAGAGCGCGAAGCAAACTTCATATCAATAAAAGGGCCTGAGGTCTTGAGCAAATATGTCGGCGAAAGCGAGAAGACAGTGCGCGAGCTGTTCAGGAAGGCCCGCATGGCTGCCCCATGCATAATATTCATAGACGAAATAGACGCAATAGCAGGTACACGCGGCGAATACACCGAAGATTCGCGCGTAACCGAGAGGGTAGTAGACACGCTGCTTACTGAGATGGACGGTTTGCAAGACCTTAACAACGTTGTAGTGCTTGCAGCTACGAACAGGCCAGATTCTGTAGACCCTGCGCTGCTAAGGCCTGGCCGTTTCGACAAAATAATAGAAATACCGATGCCAAACGCCGAGGCAAGGCTTGCAATACTCAAAGTGCATACGAGGCGCATGTACCTTGACAAAGACGTTGACCTTGCCGAGATAGCAAACGCAACTGAGAACTATACTGGAGCAGAAATAGAGAACGTGGTACGCGAAGCGGGCATGTTTGCGATAAGGGATAAGCGCACCATAGTTAAGGGCGAGGATTTCAAAAAGGCAATGGAAGAGGTAAAGCCTTCTGTGCCAAAGGAAGTGAGCGAGCGCATAAAGCGCTTCAAGGAAGAGCCCAACAGCAT
>JAVZPT010000050.1:0-4212 GCA_038881455.1 Candidatus Micrarchaeaceae archaeon
ATGAACACAGTAAAGAATTGGCCAACGTCATTAAGCATTGTGCCTAGCCACAGCAGATGGCTCGCAATCCTCTGCAGCTCCAGAAGCACCGTGCGTATATACTTTGCACGTTCCTTTACCTCAATGCCAAGGGCTTGCTCAACGGCAGCAACATAGGCATCGTCGCATGACATTGGCGCCACATAGTCTAGCTTCTCAAAGTAGCCGGGGCTCTGCATGTACATCCTGTTCTCAACGAGCTTCTCAACGCCGCGGTGCATGAAGCCAATGTGCGGTTCAACGTCAACAATAGTATCGCCATCGAGTTCGACAACTAGCCTAAGCACGCCATGGGTGCTTGGGTGCACAGGCCCTATGTTTATGCGCGTTGTCAATCTGACACCTTCTCGTAAGGCTTTCCCCATTCAAAGTTCTTGCGCAGAGGCGCGCCTTTGCCGTTCCATTTTTCAAGAAGCAAACGCTCCACATGCCTGCCCTTTATCTCTATTCCGAACATCTCGTAGAGCTCGCGCTCATACCAATCTGAGCTTGGAAACAAGCCAAGCACGCTGGGCACGTATGCATCGCCTGGATCTATGTCGACTTCTACTAATTCGTCTTTGTTATGCTCCACGTCCCTTAGAAAGTAAAGCACAGTTAGCGTGCTGACGTTGTCAACTGCTGTTATTTTTAGCAAGTAATTGTAACCGCTCGCATAAAGCCTTTTAAGTGTGCTAATCAGGTCCTTCCTTTCAATCTTCAACTGCCCCACCTATTCGCTTCTGCAGCTTCATCAGCGCTGCAAACAGGTTTTCAGGCTTCGGAGGGCACCCGGCAACGTATACGTCAACTGGCAAAACCTGGTCTATGCCTCTCATTATATTATAGCTTTCAAACCATGGGCCGCCGCAAACAGCGCACTCTCCGAAAGCGACAACATACCTTGGCTTAAGCATCTGCTCGTACATGCGCTTTATCTCAGGTATTATGGACTTTGTAACCCAGCCTGCAACTATCATTACATCGCTCTGCCTGGGAGTAGCCCTGAACAGCAGAAAACTGCCGCGTTCGGCATCTATCCTCGAAGCGCCGAAGTCCATAAGCTCCATTGCGCAGCATGCAAGACCAAAAAGCGAAGGCCAGGCGCTGTTCTTCCTAGACCACGAAACTATGCCTTTCGAAGCTGCTTTGGTAATGTCTGAAAGCCTGGCAAAGAGCGCGTTTGGCTTTACATTGTACTTTTTAAGCGACTCCTCTACCAACCTGCTCATTTCCTGCTCTGCATTTTCGAAATTAGCCATAAAATCATCCGTGCTCGCGCATGGCAATTATGATTAAGCACAAGAGCAGTGCCAGTGCAGGCAGTGCAAGCACGGCAACGCTTGCAAATGCGTTAACGGCCTTAACCGAAATCGCCCAAAGAAGCAGCACTATACTCGAAATTTCTACAACAAGGAACATTGAAAAATAATGCATGTATTCGCGCATTGCGCTTACCTTTCCGCCTATGCTTTCTTCGCCGCTCTCGAAAGGCTTTTCTTGTATTTGGTTGACTCCGGGCTTTGGCCTTATGAGCAAAGACGATAGCAGCATTACAGCAGGCACGGCCAAAGCGATTATTGCAAATACGGCAATATCAAGGTAAGCGTACATGATCAAATATACAACGCAAATATTAAAATAAGAAGCAGAGCCTTAACGCCAAACTGCGTTGTAGGTCACCAATTCAATGTCTTTTTTGCAAAAGAGCTTGCCTTTGGAGTATGCGGCATCTAAGCGGATGCCATTACTCGTCTTCACAAAGAAAACCGCGTCTGGCAAAACCATTGGGCCTGTGGCGAACATCGTACTGCCATATTCTATGTTATTGTTGTTCATAAAAGCCGAAAATATCTCTTCAGGCTGTTCTGGGCTCTGCGAATAGCTGCTTATGGTAATAAAGCTGCCATTTCTGAGCTTTGCACTTACTTCAGGCACGTTTGACAGGTAAACGAATAAGTTTGCCCTATGCCTTATTTTCTTGTTAAGGAAATGCGCTATGCCCATGTTGTGTATCGAGAGTTCTGTTGCTGTTACCCTTTCATATTTCCTAAAAAGCCCAGAATTGCCTAGCTTATGCACAGGAAACCTGCCATTGCAGTTGTACTTTGATATGCTGATTAGTTGATACGCTATCTGCTCCGCGTTTGCATCTACAAGGTCTATTTCCATTTCGGCAGAGCGGCTTTTGTTTATCTTTTTAATTATCTCCAGATTGTTTGTAAGTCCGCCCATAATGCCAACGTAGCGCATGGCATTTGAAGACCTTTTTACAATTTCTTCCAAAAGCACGTTATCATAGCCCTCATTAGATATTGGATACACCACCCTGCCACGTCGCAGCACATAGTTTGCATCGGGGAAGTCCGCTAATGCATGTATTTTGGAACGAGAACCAACCTCTATTATTAAGCCTTCTGCTGCTGCTTCTCTGCGGATGAGCTGAAGCAAAGCCTTGGCGAGCTGGAGCTGATTAGCATAAGCGTAGGAATTAACGGCGCCTGAACTTCTGGTCTTTGCAGTGGCTTGTGCGTCTGGGCTTTGGACTGGAAGGTTCTGAGCAACGTTCTCGAAGCGCAAATGTGCCATGGTTTGATATCTTTGGCATGGTTTATATTATTTGTTGTTGATTCGTTTACAAATGGCACTCGACCAAGTGGCAAAAGAGATAGTTGAAAGAGGTTATTACGAGGCAAGGGTAAGTATCGCTGGCATCTTGCAGAAAGTAAGGTTTGACGTTGTAATGAAGCAACAAGATCACAAATATTTCGCTTTGCGGACAGAAAAGCTTGTAGGGCTTTCGGACCTGTATAAAGTCGCCGAATCTACGCATTTGCCTGCAGAATCGCCAAACGGCAAGGCATTTCCAAGAGGCAAAATGTCTAAGGACTTTATGGAATAGGCTAAAGCTCTATGATTCCCTTCAAAAGCTCTCTCGCTCGCGATAATGAGAGCGGCTTAAGGCCATGCTCTTTTGCATATCTGCATTGGTATCTTATGTATGCTTCATTAATCCTCGTGTCAGGATTCAACTGCTTGCATTTCTCTATATAGTCTATTATCACTCCAGCAGCAGCATCGGGGTCAAGCCCCCTGATATTAGTGAGATACGGCGCCAGGATGAGGTTAACAGACCTGTGGCGCACATCAGGTATAGGCGTACTCAGCAGCGCTTCTACCCATGAATATCTTCCGCTAGAAGCAAACTGGGGCAGCTTCGGCTCCGGGACTTTCAACTCTTTTGCATATGCAAAGGACTCTTTAGGCAGTTCGCTCCTAGGTATTGGAAGTCCTTTGAGTATTTTCAGCACAATTGCGCCTTTGAGCAGGCTTATCGCCTGCTGCTTCGTTAGCTCCACTATGCCTTTGCTCAGGTTCATTTCCTGCAGATGCAGGCCCGAGTCATTGGCTACTTTAAGAAATTCAAGCACGTTGATTGTTGGCTTTGAATCCATGGCCCTTATGCTTATCCCAAGCTCTTCGGAGAGCTTGGCTATATTCTCAATAGAATCTATGGCCAGAGCGCTTGCTGCGCGTGCTGCCTCTGCAGCAGCGAACTTCTTGACAATATACATATTACCTGTTGCGCTGACGAGCATGCGCGCATAAACATAGCTCATCACATATGTTCGCATAAGCTCCTTATAAGATGTGCTTATAAATTCGGGGCTTTCTTTGGAGAGGTCTTCGTTTACGCGAAGCAGTGCCGCAGTGGCAAATTTTTCTTCGTATGTGGAGCCTTTCTCGCGGCTTAAAAGTTCTTTTGCCTCATCGGAGAAGGAGTACCTGTATGCAAACTCGAGCAGCTCATCATCAATTTGCATGCTATTTTTGCGCATTAAAGATTAAAATCGGTGTCGTTTGGCGAAACTGCGCGCCGCAGCTGCATATTTTAGATTTATTGACCAGGCCGAAGCTTTCTTTGTTCAAAAGTAAATGTTTAGAAGCTACCTAAAAATGCGCGCATACAAGCAAGAACGGCAGCGCTTGCAGCGCCATGCCAAGCCTAAGGCGGCGTGTAGCCGCTATACCAGTTGCTTACAAACGTGACGTTTGTGGGCACGCCATTGTTGCCGTTGCCTGAATAATCGTTTGCGTTGCCATTGAGAGGCCACCAGCCAACAAGGTTCTGCAGGTCTATTGGCGCGCCGCCTATGCCCTCTTGGTAGAGCGCCTGTATTTCGCTTGCTGAGA
>JAVZPT010000051.1:0-4200 GCA_038881455.1 Candidatus Micrarchaeaceae archaeon
AGGCTGCCCTTGCTATGAGCTTGTTTAGCGACCTTGAATTCAGGTCAGCGACAGAAATGAAAGATGGCATTTAACCAGTAGTGAACTGCCCAGCCTTTGCGGGCTTGGCTTATGCCGCATCAGCAACTTTGTAGTTTGCGCTTCAAAGGACATGCTTGCTTATGTGTAACATTGGCCATATTCCGAATTGCATAAAAGGCAGAGGCATAGTCCCCTGCGAGCGCCTAACTTCGTTCCGCAGGCGAGCTTTTTTGGCAACGTCATTTGCAACTGCAAAACATAAATACTTTTGCCCTATTCCGTCTCCTTCCTCGTGCAAGTGGAATTACCACGCGCAACGTTGTGCGCTACTGGAACTTTGGGCCAAGTTGCCTTAGCATGTCTTCGTTGCTTTCGAAATAGTCTCTTGCTCTTTTGAGCCTTTTTACAAGATACTCGGCAACCGCGTTCTTAAGGTCCAAAGGGTGTATCTCCTTTGCAGCGAACATGCTGTTAAGCTCATTTGCTGTTTTTATCTCCACATCGCCGCCGAATTTGTTGGCTCTAGGCACTTTAAATTTGTTTTCGCTAGGCAGAATCAGAAGGTTTACTATGCCTATTATCGGGTTTTCCTCAACGATGCCCTCTGGGCAGTAAGCGCCTTTGATTGCACTTATTATCTCCTCTTCAGAGGCGTTGACCTTTACTATTGTTCCAGGAACCGACGAACTCATCTTAACTCCAGGGCCCTTTAACGAAGGCAGCAGAGGCATCATCACTTCAACGCGCTTTTCATAGTTAATCTTTGGCATAAATTCTCTTGCAAATGTAAATATGTGGCGCTGGTCCAGCCCGCCGACCTGCATGTCAACCTTCAAGTACTGCTCATCTAGCGCCTGCATTATCGGGTATATCAGCTCGCTCACCTTCGGGTTTTTCATCCGCGTAACCTCAGAAGCAGCATGCTGTGCTTCTGCAACTGTTGAAAGCGTTGAAAGCCTGAATATGTCCATTTGGTAGTCCTTGCCAAGTTCAAAGTCTGAGCCGACTATGAATTCTGGATGCTCTGGCCAGTCAAACGAAAGCTCTATCGCCTTTTTCGTATATTCGGTCCTTATGCTTAGCTCTTCCCACTTAGACTTGAGATCGTCAAGCGCCGCGTGTATGTCTGCAAGCATTATTATGGACTTGTATCCTGCTTTCTGTATGTCTAACATCTTGCTAAGCGACACGAGGTGGCCAAGGTGCAAAGGGCCGGTAATGGCCCTGCCAAGGTATCCTGAGAGCCTCTTCTTGCTCGCGATCTTGCTTCGCAGCTCGTCTAACGTAAGTATCTCTGCTGTGTTGCGCCTTATCAGCTCTGCCTTTTCCTCTTCGCTGGGCATGTAATCCGGTTTTCAAATCACAAACAACATTAACTATGGCAAAAAAGATATAAAAGGAGACTGTCTAATGCGCCTGAAGCACGCGGCTATGTTACCTGGCTGAGTATCTTTCTAGCTATTTCGTTTCCAAAAAGCCTACTCAACTTATCTGCGCTGCCCTCGTTCCTCAGGTCTGCAACGCGCCTTATGCCGTTGTTGTACATAAGCCTTGCGCGAACCCTGCCTACCTGCTCTAGCCTGATAAGGTCAAGCAGCTCCTTCCTGACGCCATACTTTACCCTAACGCGCATCTCGTGCAGCTTCGCTACGCTTACTCCTATAAGCTTGGCAAGCTCTATGCTTGAGTAAAGCAGCCAGTCTGCGTTTGTTACCTTGCTGTAAAGCGCGCCGGGGGTCGTGCCGTACTCTGCTATTATGTCCCTTTCTTGCTTTTCGTCTGCCCAATCGCCAAGCATAAGCGCTGTGCTCATGGGCCTTACAGGGTCGTAAAACGGCGCCTCTTCTTCGTAGTCTATCCTTGCGCTTTTGAGCAAAGGCAGATAGCTGCTAATTGCCATCTCGGCGCTTTCTGTGGCTTTTGCGTAAGGCCTCATTTCAAGCGTGTTTGATATTGCGAATAAAATTCCGAGTTCGTCGTGCACCCTTGGCAAAACGTCAACAAGCCACTTTGCAGTAAGCGGGTCTATATATAGCTCGCTTATCCGCTTGCCGAGCCTTGTTGCGCTGTAGGCGCTGCCTGCCTGCTCTACAAAGCTCCATTCGACGAACGTGTCTACTATGCTGCTTGCCATTTGGTAGAGCAAACCAGAATTGCCAAACTGAAAGCCGTAAAATGTACCTGAAAGGAATTCTGATATTGACTCCTTTGTCCTAAGCATCTCTGTTGCAATGAATGCAAGCACATGAGTCCTAAGAACAGGCAGAACCCCAAGCTTTGAAGAGATTGGGTCAAGCTGCGCGTTTATGTACCTCTGGAACAGGTCAGCTACCTCGTACTTGCTCCTTGCTACGAGCAGGGCCCTGCCTTCAGTGTCATAGGCAGGCCTGCCTGCCCTTCCAAAAAGCTGCACAACCTCATTTACGCCGAGCTTGCTAGCGCCTTCGTCTTCGCTGTACCTGCTTGTATCTCGCACAACCACAGTATGCGCAGGCAGATTAACACCTAGTCCAAGCGTTGTTGTTGAGCAGATTGCCTTTATCAGGTTGTCTTTGAACGCGCGCTCAACAGCATGCCTCTGCTCGTTTACAAGGCCGCTGTGGTGGAACGCAACGCCACGCTCCACAAGCCTTGCAAGCTTCTCGCACTGCGTTGTCGGCCTGCTAAGCGCGTGCAGAATATCTTGCGCTACTTGCTTCAGCGCAGCACGTTCGCTTTCGTTAAGCACCTGTTCCACGAACGGCGCAATCTTCTCTGCGCCGCTCTCTGCGTATTTCTTTGTAGCGTAGAAGAGCAAAAGCTGCTTGCCGATTGCTAGCGTATCCTCTGTTATGCGTATCTCAGGTATTGGACTCTTTCCAGAAAGCCTTGCTTCCTCTCCGTCGAAATACACCTTGCCGCTGTGCACAACCCCTTTTTCGAGCTTTACGGGCCTGTAATCGCTCTCGACGAGCTTTGCGTACAGCCACCTGGCAAGCTCGCTTGCATTGCCTATAGTGGCGCTCAGAGCTATAAACTGCGCGTGCCTGCACAGATACCTAAGCTTTGTAATGAGCACGTCAAGCGTAGGGCCTCGCGAAGCATCATCGAGCATGTGAACCTCGTCAAAGACAACGGCGCCCACGCTGCCAAGCCAGTTTATTCCGTGCCTTATCAAACTGTCAAGCTTTTCTGTTGATACAAAAACGATGTCGTAGTTGGCAAGCCACGAGTCAAGCGAATCAAGGTCGCCTATTGATATGGCAACCTTGAGGAATGGGTATGCCGACTTTAGCTCTTCGTATTTCTCGCTGACAAGCGCGCGCATGGGCGCAACGTAAAGAGCTTTTTTGAAGTCGTGCAGAACTGCTTTGAGCATTGCCATCTCTGCAATAAATGTCTTGCCGCTTGCGGTTGGCGAGGCGACAACTACGTTGTTGCCGAACAGAAGCCCTTGCTTTATAGCGCTCTCTTGGGGCGGAGTAAGCTTGCTTATGCCTCTAGACCTAGCAGCATCAAGCACTTCTTTTGGCAGCGCGTTCTGCAGCTCGTGGAGCTCCATGCCATATATTGCGTGTTTAAGGTTTAAAAGATGATTCAAAAGAGCCCGAGGTGCGCATTGTAAACAGCATAATGCATGCGCTGTTCCCTGGTTTTTCTCTTTTCATGTTTATTCAAGGCCTGTGCTATTCTGTAAAGTAGAGTATGCTTGCGCCTAAAGAGTCAAGCGTACCGAATAAATTATTTAAATAGTGAACAGATATTAGATATATGGCAATGCCCTGGTAGCTCAGTGGTAGAGCGCCTGTCTTGTAAGCTTCAAGAAGAAGTTCATAATAACAAGAGAACAGGAGGTCGAGGGTCCAATCCCCTCTCAGGGCTCATATTACACCTGGAAGTCTACAGTCTCAGCGGGCTTGACTTCTCAAATGTCATTTTGCAGCTTTTGTTAGCATGCCATGTTTAATTATATTCGTTGATGCATTTATGTCCATGTCTTCCTTACTTACGCATTTCTTGCATAATAATGTTGGTTGTTCATCATATCACCTGCAAGGTGCCCATGCGCAAGCATGGCGAGGAATTGCGTCAAGTGTAAATGTTTTGTTGACGCATAAACAAAATTGATTAAATATATGTTTGGATACAGCCAAGGCATATGAGGCTGCCGATCAGCATAAAATCCTGGAAATATATAGG
>JAVZPT010000052.1:0-4165 GCA_038881455.1 Candidatus Micrarchaeaceae archaeon
AGAGCACAAACCAGGTAGACCTCTGGCTCAAGGATGTTGCGCCGAGCAACGAACTCAGGAAATGGTTTGCGCACGAACCGGCGAAATGGGAAGAATTTAAGAGCAGGTATTGGAAAGAGCTCGAAGGCAACGCGAAGTTCAAGGAGCTTTTAAGGCTTGTGAAAGAAGAAGACGTTACTCTGGTTTATGCCGCAAGGGACACAGAACACAACGACGCTGTGGCGCTTGAGCAATTCATAAAGCGCGAACTGGAAAAGCCAGGCACCTAGCTAAATGCAAATGCGTTAGAGCAAGGCAAAAGCAGCAGAGCAAAATAAGTCTTTAGCATTCGTTAATCAGAATCTTTATGGGTGCACGCGGGTGGGCAGGTTAAAATAAGCATACGTGCACCTTAGGATATGTTTTAAATAGAAAAGTATATTAATTTATCGTCGCGCTGCCCGGTTGGCTCTGACTGCATCTGCCATTTGTTTGTTCTCTTTGCAAGCCGCAACAAAAACGCGTTTTGTTTTGCTTTTCGCGCTTCCGCGCTTCTGCATGCAGGCAGAGAAAACGATTACAGGTTTTAAAGCTCTATCCTCTTTATCTCTAGCTTTGCTACTGGCGTGGCTTTGCCTACGCTCTTAACTGCTTCCCTTTGCATGTCTCCGGAGAGCACGCCTTTGAGCAGCTCCTCGGCTGTTTTGTTTGAAGCGTAGCCCTGCAGGAACGCGCTCACTGCCTTTCTCAGAGCGCGCTTCTTTGAATATGCAACTTTGCCGCGCGTTGTAACAAGAAGCTTAACGATTATTGTGGCATTGTCCTTTGAAGCCAGCTTGTCGTATGTGTAAAGTGCATCAGAATGGCGCCTTACGAGCGAGTGAAGGTAGCTGAACTGGTTTTCGAGATAAGCTATTTGGGTGCTTGCAACGTTGTTTGCAGCAGAATCTATCTTAAGGCCTATTGTCATAAAGGAGTGTGATGCGTTGTGCGTAATCCAAGAAAGGCTTACCTTCAGCACACGGCCCACTGCTGCCTCGCTTTCATCTGCGGGTATGCTGCCTATTACCTCGCTTCCGAGCAGTGCTGGAACCCTGACATCTAGCCACTGCTTCATCTTCCATTTCTCAGCTCCTTTTTGCGTTGCCATCTATGCACCTGTGCTGCTTTTAGTTTAGATCAGGCAAATATATGCATACATTACGCTACCTTTATTATGAGCGCGGCCTGCTCTGGATCATAATGCCAGTCTTTTGGAAGTATCCCTTCATGCTTGTAGTACTTGCTCAAGCGCCATATCTTAGACTCAACGCGCACAAGCCTTACCTTATTGTGCACGTCGCTGTGGTTGCGCGCAATGTGCGCGCGCATGCGCACGGCCCTGCGCATTAAATCGAGCATGTCGGCAGGCAGCTGGCGCTGCATGCTCTGATTTGCCATGTATTCGCTAAGTCGCATGCCAAGTATGGGCTTTACGTACTTTACACCGTGCTTGTCCTTCAGCACCTGGCCTATCTGAGCAGGCGAGAGCCCCTGCTTGAAGTAATCGCCAATAAGCGCCTCTACTTCTTTCTTTTTCTCTTCACTATGCTCATGCGTCATGGCGCTTGCTTCGGGCTTCCTTGATTTGGACTTGCCGTGCCTTCTTGTGTGCATTCTAGCCATACCTTCACTGACTTTTGTTTTTTACAAGCGGTAAAATATATTGTGCTAATTATAAATATCTTTCTGGCAAGTCGTCACTCTGCTTTTATCGCTATTTTTATCTCTGTATACGGTATCTGCACTGCGCTGGCATCTGTGCCTGCTGAAATTTTGCCTATGTTCATCGCGCCTGCTATGTCGGCGAATGCTGTTTCGCCCACACCACTTAGCGAAATGCTAGCAACTGGCGCATTCAGCGCAAGCTTGCTGTTGTGCTTCCACTGCCTCACAAACAAAATCACATCGTACGCCTTTCTGCCCTCTTCTGCAAGCTGCTTATCAACTGCGATACTTTTTGCGTCTGGCCACGCTGAAACGTGTATCGACTTCTCGCCTGCTTGCTTGTAAAGCAGCTGGTAGATCTTTTCAGTAACGAACGGCATAAACGGAGCAAAAAGCCTGAGCAAAGCAGCGAATATGGTATTTACTGTATACTTAGCCTGGTTGTCATTTGCATATATGCGCTTCTTCGCAAATTCTACGTAGTCGTTCGCAAAGCGCCAGAAAAATTCCTCTGCTGCCTTGCGCGCTTTGAAGTAGTCATAAGCCTCAAAATGCTCTGTTGCTTTTTCAATCGTAGACCCAAGCTCTGACATAAAGTAGGCATCTAAAGCCGAGCTCGGCTTCGCTTCAACGTAGTCGGCGCAGGTCATGCTTATAAGTCTTGAGAGGTTCCACAGCTTGTTTGAAAGCCTTGAGCCCGCGATTACCTCTTTTTCCTGGAATGAATTGTCTTCGCCAAGAACAGAGGAGCTTGCCCAGTACCTTACAGCGTCTGCGCCATATTTGTTTATGTATAACCACGGGTCTATGACATTGCCGTGTGATTTGTGCATAGGTTTGCCGTGCGGATCAAGACCCTGGCCTGATATCATGAGGTTGCTCCAAGGTATTGTGTTTGTATGCAGCAGCGATTTAACTATTGTAGTGAAGTCCCAAAAAGATATTATTTCATACGCATTGGCCCGCAGGCTCATAGGGTATATTTTGCCCATGTAGTTTTTGTCGGCACCCCATCTCGCGTTTATGAGAGGAGTAAGCGAGGAAGTTGCCCATGTGTCCATGATGTCTGTCTCGGGCAGAAACTCGTTTGAGCCGCACTCACATTTTGATTTTGGCTTGTCGATGAACGGGTTAACAGGCAAGTCCTGCTCGTCAGCCACCATTGCCCTGCCACATGCCTTGCAGTACCAAACTGGAAAATACACGCCGAAGTAGCGCTGCCTTGAAATGCACCAGTCCCATTTCAGCCCGTTTACCCAGTTCTCATACCTCGTGCGCATGTATTCTGGGTGCCAGTTAATCTTCCTGCCCTGCTCTATAAATTTATCCTTAAGGTCCAGATAAGCGACATACCATTGCTTCTTTATAACGTACTCTATCTCTGTTCCGCAGCGCTCGTGCACGTTTACAGAGTGCTCGATGTCTTCCTCTTTGACTACAAGCCCTGCAGACCTGAGATCCGCTACAATCTTGGCGCGCGCCTCTTTTATGCTAAGCCCTCTGTACGGCTCTACATTCAGAAGCCCATGGTCGTTGATTATAAGGCGTAGCTCAAGCCCGTACGCTTTGTAAAGCGCAATGTCGTTCTGATCGCCGAATGTGCAGCACATCTCGGCGCCGGTTCCAAAGTCAGGCCTTATGCTGCTATCGGCATATACCTTGACTTCTTGCCCTGTAATTGGCACATTCAGGGAAGTGCCTACAAGACCAGCATACCTTGAATCTTTAGGGTTTACAAATATGCCAACGCACGCAGGCATAAGCTCCGGCCTTGTAGTCGCTATTGTTATTTTGTCGCTAAATTTAACATAAACCAGCTTGCTCTTTACCTGCTTGTCTTCCAGTTCCATCTGCGAGACGACCGTTTTGCATTTAGGGCAGTAAAGCACAGGAGACTCCTTTCGGACGATGCGGCCTTGTTTGTACAGTTCTACAAATGATCTTTGAGAAATCCTTTGCACTGTGCTGCTTATCGTTTCGTAAGTAAGCGACCAGTCTATCGCAAGGCCCAGCCTCTTGAAAAGTCCGATGTATGCCTGATTATACGCAGATATTTCTCTTTTTACAAGCTCCACAAACTTGTCTCTGCCAAGTCCCTCAGCTGTCACGTTAAACTTTTTTTCTATAAGCAGTTCTGTGGGCAAGCCATTGTTGTCTAATCCGAAAGGGTAGAAAACGTTGAAGCCACGCATGCGTTTGTACCTGGCAATAAATTCTGCCTGCGAGTATGAGAAGACGTGGCCAAGGTGCAGATCCCCTGAAACTGTAGGTGGCGGCGTATCTATTGAAAACACAGGCTTTCTGCTCGATTCGTCGAAAGCAAAGATGCGCTCGTGCTCCCAAAACGCGATTATTTCAGGTTCTTCTGCTAACGGGTTGTATTTGCTTTCCATGCATAAAATTAACCTGCAGAATCTTATAAATATGATTGCGCGCTTTAGGCCGCGCACAGAAGTGTCTGCTTAGGTGTTGCGGGCAC
>JAVZPT010000053.1:0-4000 GCA_038881455.1 Candidatus Micrarchaeaceae archaeon
GCTTATTTGTGCGCTGTACAATAAATTCCTGAAGCCAATACCGTTTATAAGCATTTCTACTTATTTAGTGTTGCTTTGGTGTGAGCCTCGCCAACTGCCTGCTCGACGTCATTTATGCTTGCATTGGTCTTTATAGCGCTACTGCCAAAAAGTGTGGCGCTGGCGTAAAGGCCTTTGCTGCGAAGAGCAGCAATCACTTCTTCTCTTTTTACAGAGCCTATATGCATATTTTCTGTTATCTTATCTAATCTATAGAAGAAAGGCGTGTCATACTCATTGAGCATGCTCTGAAGCGTTGAGCGCTCTCCGGGCTCTTCAGCCAAATCAAACATTTCGCCGACAACAGACTTATCGTAGAGTGACGAAAGCCACAGAGGGCCAAAATACGATAGTTTGTTTCCACAGTGCTTGCACTTTTGCTCTTGCATGCTTATTCCAAACGAGTAGTAAAATGCATGGCACGCACTGCAGCTTGCTGCTGTGCCTATGCTCTTTACGCTAATTACAGCGTTTTTTGCGCCCTTGTTGAGCTTTATGAACAATCTTATGTAGTGAAGTTCAGCTATGCTAAGCAAAGGCACTATTCCAAAGTTGAACTGAGCGGCTATCCTTGCAGTATATGCCATAAGTATGCGCACGCTAGACTCATGGCAAAGCTCATTCTTTATCGGTTTTGAAGAGTAGATTCTAAGGCACGCATCGCCTTCTGCCCCGCACAGCGTCGCAGTGTCTGTCGCTGTAAGCATAAATAAAGATCTGTCTTTTGCTATTTTCATAAGGTCATATATGTAAGGCGCTGGAGAGCCGAAAGGGTCTAGATCGATTACGTCGAACTTCTCGTTTGTTTCTGCATTAGCAAATGACTGCACGCTAGTATTCAGAGCCTGCGCACGTTCCGTAAGGCCATTTAGCTCTATGTTTGACTTCAGTGTTTGGTAGGCTTTTTTGCTGATATCAAGAAACGTTGCATTGCCTTCAGGAATCGCTTCGAGCAGGTAGCGTATTCCCCTTATGCCTGTTGCTGCGGTGCTGTCTAGAACATTTACCTTATTCCCAGAAAAGGCCCTGACGGCAAGCACTGAAAGGTCTCTAAGCCGCATCATTCTGCTGTTATAGAAAGCGCCATCTGTGCTAATGCTGGCCTTGCCTTCTTTTATTATAGCCATGCAATTACCTTTTATATCTTAATTATTAATTTAAATTGTAATTGTTTATTGGTGCTCTAATGGCGAAAGCAAACGTTCCGTGGAGTGAAGATACAGATAGGTTTGTTAAAGACCTGGACGATTCCATAAATAAAAATTATAGCGTAAGCTTTCGCGACTTGCTTCTAAATCCAGGCAAATACCTTGCAAAAAAGGACTTTCAGAGCACATTCAGCAGCATAAGCAAAGACGTTGACGCGTATTTTGACGGCCTGCTTGCGCAGTACAAGGATGAAAAGGCAAAGCTCGATAACGAGCTAGAAAGCCTTACTTCGCAGTATCACCAGATAGATGCGGTGATAGCTGGCAAGGCGTCTCTGGCGCGCATACCTTACATAAAGCCTGTTGCAATAACCAGAAGAGAGGCAGAAGACGAGGTCATATTGCTGCATAATTACGACTCTAACGTAGATGCGCTTGTTGGCAAGCTTGTAAACGCGTCAAATTATGTTGCAGATATTTCAGTAGCATATAAGCAGAGCATCTTTGGCTCGTGGCTCTTTTCTGGGCAAAAGAACTACGTGCTTTCGCTGCAAATACCTGAAAGCGATGTGCTAACTATAGAAACAGGAAGGGACACTATAACGTATATGCTACAAGCGATAGGCGCGCTATTTAAGCAAGCGTAAAGGAATAAGTCAAGCATGACCAACACGATAGTAATAACAGGAACGCCATGCACGGGCAAGACCAGGCTTGCCAAACTGCTCAGTAAAAAGATAAAGGGCTCAGTGCTGATAAGCGCTAACGATGTTGCAAAGAAAGGCTTTGTAATAGGCAAAGACAAGCGCGGCTCGTTTATAATAGACCTTAAAGGCCTTGAAAAAGCGCTCAACAAAATTGTAAGCGAAAGAAAATACGGCACAGTAATAATTGAAGGCCACTTGCTTTGCGACATTAAGATAAAGAACGCGAAAGCAATAGTGCTAAGGGAGCATCTTGAAGCCCTGATGCATAGGCAAGAAAAAAGGAAATATGCTAAAGAAAAAATACTTGAAAACATAGTTGCTGAGGCTACTGACTACTGCGGGCAGCATGCTGAAGAGCACTACAAAGAGGTTTATGAGCTTCTCTCTAGTGGCAGATCTTTATATAAGAAGGCCCTGAGCATTGCAAATGGCACATGCAGAGGCAAACAAAACGAACGAAACAAGCAAAAAGAACAGCGCATAGAGCTTCTGGGCGAGCTGTTTGACATTATGAAAAAAGAGAGAAGGTTTGCGATCTAAATGCTCGTGAGCCTGAGCAATTCTGAATAAACAGTATCCGCATACTCTGCAGGTATTCTGTTCACGAAGAACTTTGCGCCTTTTATGACAACGTCTTTGTGCCGCTTCTTTAATTTGCCTCTGACTACGTACTCTAGCGCCTCGCCTATGTTTTTGAACTTGTTCTGCTCTATTGCAAGCACGGTGTCTTTTTCAACGAGCGTGCCTATTGCGCCTCTATGCGCTTTCAAGAATGCATCCGTCGCGCCGCGCATAAAAACGCTAGGCCCTTTAACAATCCTTGAATTGTTTTCTTGTTTTTGCGCGCAAACTGCTATCAAGCCGCTCCTGCCTTGAATTGCTTGCATGCTTATTGCAATTCTGAATCCGTATGATTCTACAAAATGTCTTATCTGCTCGGCTATACGCCTCAACTGCGGCCACAAAACGTCCTCGCTCTTATCAGGAAGCTTAAACACGAGCAGAAAGCAATCCATTCCTGCTTTGCGTGTAAACTGCTTTATTCCGCTAATCGCGGATTTGTGGGAAAAGCCAGTGCCATAAAACTCACTGATGCTGGGCTTTGAAAGGAATTTCCTGGATAAAAGAACAAACCTTGCAAGAGATTCTGTTGAGACCGGTGCCGCAACGTTTCTATTAGGATCTACAGGGTCAATCACTATGAACTGCGAGCTAAAACGCCTTACAAGTTCGCTTGCTTCTGTGCTGTTTGCGCGCGCCTTTTCTGGCAGTAGCACGATAGGCAAAGAGGCAGACGCAAAGAAATTTAGCACCTTTTCGAAAGAGCCTAAATAGTAAACAAGGAGCTCGCAAAGATAGCCCGAAAAGCCTCCGGTAAAGACCTCTGCTCCGTAAAGCCAGTGAGACTTCAAATACTGCTTAAGCAGCCTTACTTCGTCTTTTTGCTTATCAGCAAGGTGCTTTATCACAAACTCAGAATGCATAGGCGACCTATCGACTGCGGTAGCCATCTCCTCTATGCTGTCTATTTTATAAGCCGGCACTATGTCTGCTACTGCGTTCATAGAGCCAAAGTATACGCGCGCGTATGGATGCTCCGCATACTTTATGCTAACTCTGTCGCCTTTTTTTGCAATCTTCTTTGCGTAGACAAGCCCCTCTTTTGTTATTGTGCTTTTTGCCTTTTTCTTATTAAAAAGGAGAAAAATGTCTATGTCTGAAGAGCCGCGCAGGTTAGTGCCATGCGCAAGCGAGCCAACAACGCGTATTTCAACGTCTTTAGGTATAACGCTCCTTAGCCTGCTTACTATCTCGTTGGCTTGGTTTGTTTCTATTGCTATTTCCTCAGCAGTAGGCTTTATCTCCGCAAGAACTTTCTCGGAGATACTGGAAGCTTGGCCGCTCTGCGACATTTTCCTATGCAGCATACAAAATTAATATAAACTGCAGATTTAAAATAGTGAGCAGGGCTCGTAGCGCAGCAGTAGCGCGTTCCGTTCGCAAGAACTTCAATCAGGAAGTTCCAAAAAGAAAAACGGAAAGGTCGCGGGTGCGAATCCCGCCGAGTCCAATAAACCCATTTTGAAAGAGACTAATCAGAAAGCG
>JAVZPT010000054.1:0-3885 GCA_038881455.1 Candidatus Micrarchaeaceae archaeon
CCTAGGGAGCCTAGGAGATACGCTCGCAGAGGACTATGCCTCTGCAAGTAGCGTGCTCGAATACATAAAGCGCATTCCGCATGTTGACGCAAGCATTGCCGTTGAAGCGAGAAGCTCCAAACAAACGGGCGATGCAGAAGCTCCGTCCGTAATGGCGGGTTAGTTCACTTGTGACCGTTGCTTCTTTTGCTATTGACCTGGCTTGCAGCTTTGTCAAAACAAGCCATGAATAAGCAGCGTAGGCTGTTTTGGTTTGCAGGGGGTGAGATTTGAACTCACGAAGGCGCAAGGCCACAGGATCTTAAGTCCTGCGCATTTTTCTGTGGCTTTTGCCAGACCAGACTCTGCCACCCCTGCACACTCCAAAAAGCGCAACTGCAAAACGCCAAGGCACGCTTGCCTAAACATATGTTGGCGGTTCGACAGCTTCAGCTGCCCTGTTGTAATGATCGTGAGTTTCCTTTGTGCTTTTCAGCATTGCTTTTACCTTTGCCTCTACCTCTTTTGTCTCTTTCCTGAGCTCAGCAAGGTCTATTTCTATGCCAAGCAGCTTGTTCAGCGCGCCTATGGCTATCTCTGCATACTTGGGATCCATAAGCTCTGGGTTTACCTCAACAAGAACGTCAAGCATTGGTATGCCAAGCTGCGCAGCGCCTGTAAGCAGAATAGCGCTTACCCCTGCTATGACGCCTTCGCCGACGAGCTTTATTCCCTGCTTTGCTGCTTGCTCTGCAAGCTGCTTCTGCGATGCTATAACATACGCATTTTCTGTAGGCTGCTTAGAAGGCATGCCACCTATAGAAACTATCTTTGCTATGCCATATTTCCTTGAAAACGAAAGCAGTTCCATGCCAAGCGCATGCACTGCGTTTGTAGGTATTGTAAATTCTGAGAGCACTACAATAACCTTTGCCTTGTCACTGGCATAAATCCTTGCAGTGAACATAGGCACGCCGTCATGCACAGCAGTTATAGGCGGGAACATATCGCTGTCTACATAGCCTATGTAATCCATGTTTAGCTTTTCTATTATGTAGCTTGCAGCCATTGGGCCTACGAGCCCCACTCCTGGGAAGCCTTCAATAAGCGTGTAGCCTTTTAGGCCCTTCTCCTGAAACAACTTTATTTCCAACATGCAACCACAATAATTTCAAAGCCAAATCTTATTAAAGAGAATGGTAAATAGGAACAGGTTTTGGCACTTTAAGAGCAGCTGCTGGCGCGATACAGCCTATACTTTTCTCTCGACATTTCGACGATAGATATTTAAAAGGCGTAGTCGATTAACTACTCAGTGGTAAGATGGGAGAACGCATCAGCAGAGAAAAGGTTGAACGCGAAGACGGCTATCTTTACTTTGTAGGCAAAGACGGCTATGTCTGGCGCGCGCCCATGAGGACTAATCCGAGGGGCAGGAAAGCCAGAGTAGGCACCGAGAAAGTAGCAAAACAGGAGGGCTACCTTTACTACATAGACAAGGCAGGCTACGTAGCAAGGACAAGGATGAACAGAAGGGGAAGAAGGTAAAGCCCACTAGTTTTTGTTTTTGTTTTTATTTTTGTCTTTGGCTTTCTGTTTTTGTGCAGCAGTGCCAGTTAGGTTTAGCAAGGCATAAATAACCTTGTCGTAAAAATAAAATAGCGGTGTTTTTTGTGAAGATAGTATACTCTGACAAAAAGACAGGCAGGAGCTCACAGGCCGAGGTGCCAAAAGAAAAAGAGGCCTTGCTCATTGGCAACTCAATAGGCGACACTATTGACGGTTCTTTGATAGGCCTTGATTCTTACAAGCTTCAGATAACTGGGCTTAGCGATAAATCCGGAACGCCTTCTATGAAAAGCATTGAAGGCACAAGGAAGGTTTACGCGCTAATGCAAAAGAAGGCAAGGAAAAAGTCAGGCAACAGGAAAAGGCAGCTTGTAAGGGGCAGGGCGATCGCGCCAGACACAGAACAGATAAATACGGTAATTATAGAATACGGCACCAAACCTATTGAAGAATTGTTCAAGCCAAAGAAAGAGGCAGAGGCGCAAAAGCAGTGAAAGTTATGCAAGCACAGCAAAGTGGCACATATGATTACGGAAAGCCGTTCAGGCAAAGCCAAATGAACATAGGCACTCTTGGCCATGTAGACCATGGCAAGACCACGCTTACAAGCGCTATAACGCACACATGGACCGATACGCACAGCGAAAGCATAAAGAGGAGCATGACGATAAAGCTTGGCTACGCTGACTCTACAATATACCTGTGCGGCGACCCAGAAGATGAGTCTGCATATGCTACAGAGCCATGCAAAAGCGGTAATTCAAAGCCGCTGCGCAGAATATCTATTCTTGATGCGCCTGGGCATGAGATGCTTATGGCAACGGCGATAGCGGGCTCAAACATAATAGATGCCGCGCTTCTTGTAATAGCTGCAAACGAGCAGTGCCCTATGCCACAGACAAAAGAGCACATGATGATAATAAACGCGCTTGGAATAAAGCACGTAATAATTGCGCAAACCAAGATAGACCTGGTAGGCAAGGCAAAAGCACAGCAGAGCTACGATCAGATAAGGCAGTTCATCAAGGGCACAGCGGCAGAGGGCGCGCCGGTGATACCGGTAATGGCAAATAGGGGCATAAACGTAGACGCGCTGCTCAAGGAAATTGCACAACTGCCCATTCCGCACCACGATACAAACGCAGAGCCCATAATGTATATAGCAAGGTCGTTCGATGTTAACAAGCCTGGAACGCCTGTAGGAAAGCTCATAGGCGGCGTTGTTGGCGGCTCAATAATAAGGGGCAAGTTCAAGGTTGGCGATGAGATAGAGATAAGCCCTGGCGTGAATACATCGCAAAAGAAAGAAACATATGAACCAATAATAACCAAAATACTTAGCATCTCATCAGGAGATACTTTGCTTGATGAGGCCGTTGCAGGCGGGCTCATAGCGCTCGGCACAGACTTGGACCCGTCTTACACGAAGGCAGACTCTTTGGTGGGCCAGACCGTAGGCCATGTTGGCAAGTTGCCTGAGCCGTCGGCCTCGCTTAGCATAAAGTACTTCCAACTGGACAGGCAGGACCTTCCGAAGCAGTCGCTCAGGGAAGGCGAGCCGCTGCTTCTTGGAATAGGCACAGGCACGTTTATAGGCTACGTAAAGCGCGTGAAGAAGGGAACGGCTGAAATAACGCTGAAGCGGCCTGCATGCGTAGAAGCAAACAGCAAAATTTCAATACTGAGAAACTTCGGACAGCGATGGCGTCTTTCAGGCTATGCCGTATTGGCATAGTTTGCATATTTTGTACGCTGATTTTGCTTTCAAGATATCACAGAAACATGCGCATGCATTCTGCTTTTTGCTTTTTAAATTTTTAAGCCCCGCGCGGCATGCGAGGGCTTATAAAATTGCGATTGAAAGTATGCTCAGGCATTCCTGCTTCTTATGCCTGCGTTTCTTTGGCTCCTTCTTACTTATGCTAACGAGAAGACGAAAAGGGCGGTGCCAAAAACGCAAGCTAAGTGGCGCTCGTTTTCTTAGGCGATAACTGAAGGAGGCCTGCCTGGGGGGAGAGCAAGCCTCCGTTACCTCTACTGTGGTGGTGTTATTAGTATCTGGTTCGCCTTGCCAGCATAACGGTAATAAACTTTGTGACCCATCTGGAAGCGGTCGAGTATGCCGCGCTTGTACAGGCTGTTTAGCCTAGCAGAAGCTGCATTCTTGCCCTTGTAGCCCATAAAGCTTTGAAGCTCGGCTGCAGAGGCCATGCCTTTTGTTTCTATAAACTCTATCACCTGCGCGTCAACGCTGCTTATGGGTACTTCCCTAGCCTCGGCAACTTGCGCTTCTTCGACCTGCGCTTGCGGCGCTATTAGCTCCTCGAGCTTTCTGAC
>JAVZPT010000055.1:0-3861 GCA_038881455.1 Candidatus Micrarchaeaceae archaeon
TATCACGTAGACCTTGTTGCCCTTCACTATAAACTGCAGGTTGAAAGGCCCCCTTATGCCAAGTTCTCTTACGAGCTTAATCGCTATGTTTTTCATTGAGCTTGTGTGCTTGCCCTTTACTGGCGTTACCATAGTGGCATCGCCGCTGTGTACGCCTGCTTCTTCTACATGCTCAATCGCAACGCCGATTGCGCCTTTGCTATCTGCCACTGCATCAATCTCGGCTTCTAATGCGTTGCTGATGAACTTTGAGATCACTATTGGGTACTTCTTGGAGAAGCGCGGCACTCTTCTGATGAAGCCCATCAGCTCGCTGTAGGTGTTTGCTACCTTCATTGCAGTTCCGCTCAGAACGTGGCTGGGCCTTACAAGCACAGGGAAGCCATACCTGTCGATAAAGCGCCTTAACTCCGAAATATTAGAAGCGTCTGCCCATTCAGGTTGCCTTACTCCAAGCCTTTCGAGCAACTCTGAGAACTTTGCCCTGTTCTCTGCGCACTCTATGCTGCTCGCCTTTGTTCCCAGAATGCGCATGCCGCAGTTCTCGAGTTCTAAAGCAAGATCGTTTCCTATCTGGCCCGCAGCAAACGTAGCGACAGCGTCAAACTTTTCCTTCGCGTTTATTGCCCTTATTGTGCTCTTATCTATGCTATCAAAGTAAAGCCTGTTAGCTAGGTCCCAATCTGTTGAAACGGTTTCAGGGTTGTGGTTCAGTATTGCTACTTCATCAAAATACTTCTTCGCACTCTTGGCCAACAAGACTGTCGAGTAGTCAAATTCTACTGAAACGCCTATCCTGAACTTGCCTGCTCCTAGCACAAGGAGCTTTTTCTTGCCATCGAACTCCACGTCTTCCTCGTTTGCTATGCGTGTTGTGTAAAGGTAATTGACGTTTGCAGGGTGCTCCCCTGCCAGCGTGTCTATCTGCTTTACATATATTCTGCCGTTGCTTTTGCTTCTGTTTCTTGCTATGTTTGCTATCTTTTCGATGAAAAATGGGTCAACGCCAGTTATTTCGCTTATCTTCTTTACGCTTATGCCCTTTGCCAAAGCCCTAATTACGTCTAAGAACCAGTATGGCTTCCTTGCCCTTAGGCTTCTTGTTATCTCATTTTTATCCATGCGCAGCGCTTCTCTTTTCGCGCTCTCGACTTCATGCTCGAGCCCAAGCATCTTTATTCCCTTTGAGAACGCCTCTTCTATGTTCCTGCCGATGGCCATGACCTCTCCTATGCTTTTCATCTCGGTGCTGAGCCTGCCTTCCATGCCGAATTTGCCGAAATCCCAGAAAGGCATCTTTATGGTTATGTAGTCTAGGCTAGGCTCAAAGAAAGCCGAGGTTGCATTCGATATGCTGTTCTTCAGCTCATGGAGCTTGCAGCCAAGCGCAAGCTTTGCTGAGATGTATGCTAGCGGGTATCCGGTTGCTTTGCTAGCGAGCGCGCTTGAGCGCGACATCCTTGGATTGGTCTCTATTACAAAGAAATCAGAGCCCTTGGGGTTTAGAGCGAACTGCACGTTGCATTCGCCAACAAGCCCTATGGACTCTGCCACTTTCAAAGCCACAGAACGCATTGACTGGTATTCGTAATTATCAAGCGTCTGGGCAGGCGCTACAACAATAGAATCGCCGGTATGCACGCCCATCGGGTCTAGGTTTTCAAGGCAAGCGACAGCCACTGCATTGCCAGCCGAGTCGCGCACTACCTCGTACTCTATTTCCTTCCAATTTTTCAAATATCTCTCTACAAGCACCTCGCCGGTTATGCTCTGCGCGAAAGCCCTATCGATCTTCTTCCAAAGATCCCTGCTGCTGTGCGCTATGAAAGAGCCCCTGCCTCCAAGGTTGAAGCTCACCCTGAACATAACTGGGTAGCCAAGCTTCTTTGCGGCTTTAAAAGCCTCTTCTTTGCTCTTAGCAGCGTAAGACTTTGGGACTGGAATGCCACACGAAAGCATCTTTTCCCTGAACTTCTTCCTACTGAGCGCGGTTTGAATGCCTGCTATTTGCGTGCCAAGCAGCTTAACGCCGTTTTTCTTTAGAACGCCTGCTTTGTAAAGGTCTACGCCAACGTTAAGTGCACTTTGGCCTCCAAACCCTATCATTACTCCGTCGGGCTTTTCCTTCTCTATAACGCTTTTTGCAAATTCATATCTTACAGGCAGCATATAAACCTTGTCTGCTATTGAATTGTCTGTCTGCACCGTAGCAACGTTTGAGCTAAGTATTATTGTTTCTATGCCTTCTTCGCGCAGCGCCTTTAGCGCCTGGCTTGCGCTGTAGTCAAATTCGGCTGCCTCTGCTATCTTTATCGGTCCAGAGCCTATTACGAGCACTTTTCTTATCTTTTGGACTTGCAATCCTTCACCATGTTCATGAACTTTTCGAAAAGGTATGCAGCGTCGTTAGTTCCTGGACCGCCTTCTGGATGGAACTGCGTGGTTATTATGTTTAGGTCCTTGTACACAAGCCCTTCTATCGTTTTGTCATCAAGGCTGTAGAACCACGTTTCAGAGACATCGGGTTTGCTCGCAACGGCATAGCCGTGGTTGTGCGTTGTTATTACCGCACGGCCTTCTTCCAAGTCAAATACGCCTTTGTTTATTGCCCTGTGCCCATATTTCATCTTTACTACCTTGCCTCCAAGAGCGCTAGCTATAATCTGGTGGCCGAGGCATATGCCGAAAGTTGGTATGCCAGAGTCCTTTAGCTCGTCAAAGGCGTAAAAGCCCGATATTGTGTTTGGATCACCTGGGCCGTTTGAATACACTATGCCATCGGGCTTGAGCTTTAGTGCGTATTCTGCAGAGTATGAATAAGGGATCCTTATTATTGTAGTTTCGTAATTTTCAAGCTGGCGCAGTATACCGTGCTTTACTCCAAAGTCAAAAATTACTATTCTGTACTTGCCGTTTCCGTGCTTTATTACGTGCTTCGGAGCCGTGTACTTTACGTACTCTTGTTTTGAATAGTTGAATGAGTTTGTGGCTTTCTTCGCATCTTCTTCTGTGAAATCACCATTTGCTATTGCGGCCTTTATCACACCACGCTCCCTTATTCGCTTTACTATGCTTCTCGTGTCTGATACTACTATTCCGGGCACTCCTTCCCTTCTCAGCATATCGTCCAAAGTCGCGCTCATGTTGTACTTGAAGCCACTGTTAAGCTCATTTATCACCACGCCTTCCACATTAACAGATTCTGATTCGAAATTTTTGACTACACCGCGCTTATCAAACTCAGGGCGGGGCGTGCTGTAATTACCTATCAACGGGTGCGAAAATACGAGTATCTGGCCTTTATAGGAAGGGTCTGTAATGCTCTCCGGGTAGCCGTTCATTGATGTTGTGAAAACAAGTTCGCCAGTGCGCAGCGATTCTGCTCCAAAACCGCGCCCACGAATCACGGTGCCGTCTTCTAAATATATTAAAGCCAAGCAATCCAACCTGTTATCTTACTGCAAGCTCCCTTGATTACCTCGTGAGCACAAACGCGTTTAAAAATTATAAACCCATACGTTGCAGATTCGACACCTAAAGGTTTTGCTACACGGCTTTGGATTGTATTTGGGGAGCTAATCTCGGCAAGTGGTTTTTTATACCTATGCATCGTCCTAATAGCAAGTTTACCATGCGCAACAGAGCATCTTCTTCTGTCGCTGGGCGCTTTCCTTTTGGCGCCGTAATAGCTCTTGCCATGGGCATGCTAGTTTATGGCGTAGCCGAGAGCTACGGGCCCGTTTCGGCAATAGGCAAGGTGTTTCCACAGAATCTTGCCTATATAGCGTTCAGCCTGCCGTATATAGCAGGCGGAGTAGGCGCTCTGCTAGCCGGCTACCTTGCTGATAGTATAGGCAGGCG
>JAVZPT010000056.1:0-3681 GCA_038881455.1 Candidatus Micrarchaeaceae archaeon
TGCAGTTTCACGCGGCCTTTTCAACAGCACTTGCCTGATAGTCTTCGATGAGATAGATGAACTTTCAGGACAGTTCGACAAAGGCGCACAAGGGGCAATCTTGCGGATAATCAGCCAGGCAAAACAGCCCATAATATTCATAGCCAATGATTTTTGGGACCAAAGCATAGCGTTTTTGCGAAACTATGTTGACAGGGCAGCATTCAAAAGGATAAGCAGCAATGAAATATTGGGTTTCATCACCGAAGTAGCAAGCAAAGAAAAGGCGCGCGTTGGCAAGCAAGTGCTTGAAGAAATTGCGCGCAGGTGCAATGGGGACATGCGCGCGGCGCTGAACGACCTAGAATTTATAATCGGCTCTGCTGACGCCGATGGCGCGCTGGCGTGCCTTTCGACTAGGAACCAAAAGATTGAGATATTCGGCGTGCTTGACAAGATATTCCTTAGCAACAGCTTCGCAACTGCTAAGGCTGCATTAGAAAACAGCGACGTTGATTTTGACATGCTCTTAAAGTGGATAGACGAAAACATACCAAACAGGTACGCAATGCCAAACGCGCTCGAAAGCGCATACTATGCCATTGCGAAGGCCAGTTTGTACGCGAACAGAGCCGGCAGGATAGGCAACTACTCGATTTTGCGTTATTCAAGCGTTCTTGCATCTGCTGGCGTGTCTACGGCAAGCAAGGGCTTTGTAAAGAGGCTTGCAGCATACGCATTTCCCAAGCAGGTGAAGTATCTAAGCTCTACAAAGCAGGAAAGGCTCGTGCTTAACGGCATTGCGCTTAAGCTTGCAAGGCGCTTGCATTCTGGCAGCAAAAAGATAGTTTCTGGCTTTCTGCCTATTTTCGAATACGTTATTGCAGAGAGTGCGAAGAGACAGGGCAAAGAGCAGGTCATTAGTTATTTAGAGTCAGAGTTCGGCTTTTCAGAGCCTGAAGCCAAGCTTCTCCTAAGCCAACTCGGCTAAAGCTCAATTTCAAGCGCAACAACTGGCGCCTTTATGCCAAATGATTCAAGCACCTCTGGCTTTATCTCGCCGAAGATTCCGAAGTGCCTGCCATCGACAAGGAGCTCTGCACACCTGCCATCGATGAAAGCGCCTTGGGAAACGGGCCTTATTTCAGGCGCGGCCTTGCCGCTATAAATGGCTTTGAGCAGCGCATACGCGACTTCTTTCATTTCGTTTATGTCTACGCGCTCGTTTGAAACTGCGCACGCAAGATGGTATTTCTCCAAGGGCTCTGCGCCCTTAATGCTGAAGACAAGGTCTAGCTCGAAGAGCCTGTGGGGCAGCTTGTCATGCTGCGATTTTGAAAGGCTGCTTGCTATTGATGGCAAGAGCCATGTCCTGAGCATCGTTATGCTGCTTGACTTTGCGTTCTTTATCTTTATGTAGTCCTTTGCCTCTACGCCCATAACCACGAAGTTGTCCCTTTCGTTTGTCATGTAGTCGCTCAGCAGCTCTGAGAACCCAAGCCCGGTCATTATGCTTCTAAGCCTCTTGTGCTGCTCCTCATCAGGATCTGGCACTGCCTGCTGGTAATAGCCTATAGGAACAGGATTTATGTTCTCGTAGCCGTATGCTATTGCTATGTCTTCGATTATGTCTTGGTCGTTTATTACGTCAAGCCTGTACGGCGGCACGCTAAAAGCAACGCTGCGGTAATGCAGCGCGGCCTCGTAGCCCATCCTGTTGGCAAGCTCTATAACGTTGTTGAAACCGAGGCGCGTGCCTAACTCTAAGTAAAAACGCGCGAGCTTTACATCAATGCTCCTGCGCTCCATGTTGGGAGTTGGCTTAGCGCCAGAGCCTTGCTTTGCTATCTCAACGCTATAAACGTCGAAACCCATATCTATGAAGTTTGCGGCAAGAAGATTGGCAGCAGAGTTAACTGCGTACTCGTTTGTGCCTGTCACGTCTACGAAAAGCTCCTTTGTGCTTTGCCTTAGCTTCGTCCTTTCAGAATTCAGCACAGGTATTAGCGCCATCGTGCCTAATGAATCTTTAAGTGCGCAGTAGCCTGCAGAGGATTTGCAAAGGTGCGAGTAGGCTTTGCCTTTTTCTGTTCTTTCAAGCGCATCGCTGTACTTTTCTGTGGCGCCGCCGAGAGCCTCAAACTCCTCGTCAGGGTAAACGCCATAGCTTATTTCTCCAGTTATCTTCTCTGCGTCGTGAATGCCAACGGCTATTCGCCTTCGGTGCCTGCCAAATGTCTCGGAGAGTTTGTCTATCGAGCCTATGAGGTCGCGCATTGAGCTATTGGTAAAGCTTGCATTCTTCACGAGCATACACGAGATGTACGGCCTTACATGCCTTACATTTCTTTGCACCCTGACAGTAATTCCAGAGCTCCCTGCAATTCTGTAGCCAAAACTGCGATGCCTGCCAGTATAGTAGCGTATAGCCCTTGCAAGCCCAACTGTGCTTATCAGGTCTGGCCTGTTCGCCTGGTATTCCACTTCTATTTCGTTAGCTGCGCTCTTTTCGAGGGTCATGCCAAGCTTGTTTATAAGCTCTTCGAGCTCAGACGCTTTGGGCTCGAAGCCAAGGAGCGATTGCAGGTACTCTTTTTCATGTGCAGAGGTTGGCATCTAGTCGCCCGCAGAACTTGCTATGCTGTTGTCACGCAGCCAGCCAATACTTGAATTGTACAGTTCGGTAACGCTCTTTATCTTAGGGTTCTTTGCAAGCAGTATGCGCTCAATTCCAAGGCCCCAGGCAAGTACGCCTATATTTCCTTTTGTGCTGCCAACAACCTCTTTTCTTATTATTCCAGCGCCGCCCATCTCGAGCCACTCATCGCCAAAGCGCATGTCTACCTCTACGCCTGGTTCAACGAAAGGAAAGTACGATGGCTTGAACTTTACCTCAATACCTATGCTGTTGTATATTTTAAGCAGGGTGTCGAACAGCATCGAGAGCGTAAGCCTGCTGCCTATTATTATCCCGTCAGTCTGGTAAAAGTCTGCAAGGTGCTTGTAATCCAGGTTTTCATTCCTGAATACCCTGCCGATAGTGAAGAACTTCATAGGCATTAAGTAGGCATGCGGGTCTTTGTTGAGCTTGCTCACTATATTGTATATGCGCCTGCCAGTTACGCTAGTAGTATGCGGCCTTAAAACTGCCTGGCTAGCCGTCTCTTCTAGCCATTCGGCATGCCAGCTCTTTTCGTGCACGCGCTTGACTCTGCTTATAAGCTCGCGCTCTGCAACAGGCATGCGCTCCGGAACGCCTGTGAAGAAAGTGTCTTGCGCTTCCCTTGCAGGGTGGTCCTGCGGCACGAACAAATAGTCAAACACCCAGAAAGCAGATTCGACTATTGGCCCTTTTATCTCAACGAAGCCGTTTGCAATGTAGGCTTGCCTTACCTTCTCTATAAGGCGCCTCAGCGGATGCTCGCGCGCGGGCACTGCGGCGCTCACTTTGGCGCCTATGTTGTAGCTGCTGAAACGCTTGCCGCGCCACGAACCGCTTTCGAGCATCTCTTTGGTGAGCTCGCCTATCTCGCTGCCTGAGCCTTGCTCTTCTATTTCAAGCGATTTGCCTTTCTCAGTAATGCGCACCTCGCGCACCTGCTTGCTTGTGCCTATGCTCACAAGCCGCCTGGCTTCTAGTTCCTTGAACTCTGCGCTGCCAGCAAGGGCCTCAAGCTGCTCTCTGCTAATGCCCTTTGCTAT
>JAVZPT010000057.1:0-3537 GCA_038881455.1 Candidatus Micrarchaeaceae archaeon
TTGACTTATTTATACCTAACCTTTTGCGGTCTTGCGGTGTCTCTATAATCTTTCAATGCTTGATTCTAAATCTCCTTTTCTAGCACCAAATGGTGGTATACGATTTGTAAATGCTTATTCTTTGGAATAAAATCGAACCAACAGCAGACCATTCCATCTTCGACTACGCTGTGCATAGTAGATTCTGACGATAAAGATGTGGCAAACAGCAAAACGCAACCGGCACTTGCTACTTTGCTGCGCAGAACACCGCTATTGCGTGATTGTTCTAAGCGCGCTTTCAAGGCTGTAATCTAAGCCGTGCCTTTTTTTGAAAAATGTCAGCACATTGCCGACGTCGCGCTCCAGGAACGCTTGCGCGCTCGGGTGCTCCTTCACGACTGCCTGGCCAAAGTCTATAAAATAAGGCCTGTTTTCCTTTATTAGTATGTTGTACTCGCTCAAGTCCGCATGTACAAGGCCTGCAGCGTACAGCTTACCTATCTGCACGATTATCTCTTTAAGCACGTTCTCAGGGTCTGCAAGCTCTACATCCCTAATGCGCGGCGCAGGCACGCCGTTTGAGCCTATGAATTCCATCGCAAGCACGTTGCCTGAAAACGCGTAAGGCTTTGGAGCATTCACTTTTGTTGATTGCGCCAGCTTAAGGTTGCCAAATTCCTTCTTGCACCAAACATCCACTATTGCATGCATGTTATTCTTAACGCTGCTGAACCTTGGGTCGCCTAACAAGTAATCGAGCCTGTTCCTGAAGCTTGTTGTCTCTATTCTGAATATTTTCAGCACAAGAATATCTGCGCTTACTTTGGGACCGGGCTCGGCCAGGAAGATGTCGGATTCCTTCCCTGTTGCTATCTTGAAATGGAACTGCGAGATTATTCCTGTTCCAAAAAGCTTGCCTATCCTTTGCAGAGTCCTTTTGTCAAATACTCCCTCCTCTATCTTCAGCTTTTCTTTGAGCTGATAGTCTTCCTTGCTCGGTTCTTTCTTTCTGCTCCTTCGCAATGCCATAAGCATATTATTTCTGCTTTGCTTATAAATAACATGGCCAAGGTGCTTGTAGACAACAGGGAGCGCAATCTTGACTTGCTGGAAAAGCTCTCTGGCTTGGGCCTCGAACTTAGCTTTGCACAGCTTCCAGTAGGCGACTACATCGTATCAGACAGAATCTGCATAGAGCGCAAGACAATGCACGACTTTGCAAACTCGATAGTAAATTCGAGGCTTTTCGACCAGCTGGACAGGCTCAGCAAGAGCTTTGCAAAGCCCATTCTGCTGCTAGAAGGTGGCAACAGCGAATTCGCGCTCAATGGGAATGTGCTTCTAGGGGCCATGGTAAACGCTTACATAGAATACGGAGTAATGGTCATACATTCGGAAAGCCTTGACGAAACCGCTGAGCTTATAGCAAGGGTTGCCGAGCAGGAGCAGGCGCGCAGGGAACGAGAGCCAAGGATTGTTGGGTTGAAGCGCGCATATACGATATCAGAATGGCAGATTCTGCTTCTAAGCGCGATACCAGGCATAGGCAGCACACTTGCAAAGTCGCTGATAAAGAATTTCAAGACCATAAGGGCGATAGCAAGTGCGAGCACAGATGAGCTTATGAAAGTAGAAAAGATTGGCAAGAAGAAAGCAGAACTTGTGCATCACGTCTTAAACGACGAGTTCAAAGAATAGCATGGCGCTGCTAGCTTATCACAACTCTGTCAGATATTTCCACTATGCGGTCTACGCTGTAACGTATAGGATTGCCGAACGGCGTCTCCACTGTTATGCTGCCGCGCCTTGGGTCTATCTGAGACACCTTGCCTATAAGTGTGCCAAGCTCGTTTATAACTGTTTTGCTGCGCACGTTCCTCCTGGCAAGGGCCTTCTTCTTGAACAAAGTAGCCGTCTCGTTTATTCCTATGCCTATCGCTATGGCAAGAACCGTGAATATGATAAATTGGCCGAAGTATATTTGGCCTATTGCCCAGGCGTCGAACGAATAGAGAATTACCCATATTATTATGCTTGATCCTGCGTAGATTCCGTACTTGTACTTTCTGAACATGTACTTTCTGCTGCGCATGTCTATTACCCTGCCAACAAGGTAAAGCAAGAGCACAAGAGGCAGAAGGAGCAAGAAGCCCTCAAACGCGTATGCAAATGCCAAAGCACCGCCTGCTCCTGCCCCTATTTCGTAAACGTAGTTGCCTGCAGAGATGAAAAGGCTTGCAAACAAAAATACCAGTGAACTGAGATAGAAGACGAAACTCATGCGCTCTATGCTGAATCCAAAGCCCCTGAACGATTCAAGTATTGCTTCTTCAAGACCAAAGCCCTTTATGAGCAGGTATGCGCCTATTATTGCAACAGGCAATTGCCAGCCGAGATTAAGCGCATAGCTAAGCGCGAATAGCAAAAGTATCAAAGCAGGTATACCGAAAACTATCCTTGCATAATGAGGCTCTTGAAGTTTCTTGAGCAGCGTAACGTAAGTGTTTTCGAGGCTTTCGCTCTGTTTAACAGTAACAGTGACTACGCTGTTCACCTTGAGCCTTGACTCCACAATAGGCAAGGCGCGCTCGTCGCTGGCTCCGTCACTCACAAAAATGCAGGCATCAGGCCTTGCCTGCTCTATCACTTGCTCGAGCTGCCTTGCGAGCTCCCTGTCAGCAGCATAGCCCACGTTCTCTGCGCCTGTTATCGTAGCTATGCTTACCGAATAGCCTCCGCCTTTAAGCTCGTCGTAGGTCTTAACTGCTTTAAACATTGTATTTGCGTCAGTGTCTTCAGGGTCTGCAAGCGCTAGTTGCGTAGCGCCGTTGAGCACCTGCACACGCCCGACAAGCGGCCCGTTTATACCGGTCTTTACGTATAAATCGTTGTCTATGTCTACGACAAGAATAAGCAGCCTTTCGCCTTTATCTATGTTTTTCGGGCTCTGCATATAGGTATTAAAGAAGCCAACATTTATAGCTATTTCACATTTCTCACATTTCTCGTTAAGTGCGGTAGCGCCCGTATTTGCTGGTTCGCCTGCGGAGCAGGACAAGCCTTTCAAGCTTGTCGTAATGGTATAGCAGCAACAGCACTGCAAGCAGCAATATTGTTATTATGACTTCTGCGCTGAGCCCCACAGAAAGCCAGAACTGCAAAGCGCCGAGCCTTGAGCTGCTCTGCCTAAGCGCGACGAAATTGGTTACTGCCACTGCTATGTCTATCAACAAGGACCCATACGCAACTGTGTCAAGCACGCGCTTAATTCGCTTTATATGTTTAAGCCTAGCAAAACTCCACATACAAGGCATTCTTTTTGCAGTTTCAGGTTTATTAGCCTTGCCTGCAAATTTCCCCACAAACCAAATAGGTTTAACTCAGCGAGCGGGAAGTCCCCTTGCTTGGCAAGCGCGCGAAGCGAGCAAAGGCTTATAGAAATAACCTACGAGAAATACATAAGGACTTGTGTAAAATATGTTGGCATTATGTCCAATGCAGAAAAGAACAGCAGAATACGAGAAAAAGGCAAGGCAACAATGGCAAAGCGGAAAG
>JAVZPT010000058.1:0-3506 GCA_038881455.1 Candidatus Micrarchaeaceae archaeon
CTTAGCAGTATGCTGCTGTATTGCGTGCCTACAAGCTCGCTGCCAAAATACTCTGCTTCTACCAAAGCACTCTCCCCAAGCAATGCAGCTACCGAATCGAGCCTATCTTTTGCGAGCACGTACCTTTTACCTGCGACTTTTGCGGTAACATACTTGGCTTCGGGATTTGCTGCTATAGCAACGTTAGCCGGCAGAGTCCATGGGGTTGTGGTCCAAACAAGCAAATAAGTGTCTTCTTTAAATTCAAGTTTTTTCGAACCCTTTACCCTGAAAGCTATGTATAGCGAAGGGTCTGTGTCATCCTGGTAGACAACCTCCATGCTGCCTTGCGAAAGTACTGTGCCGCAGCGGGTGCAGTATGGAACTACCTTCTTTTCTCTGTATATAAGCCCTTTCTCGTACATTTTCTTGAACATTGACCACTCTGTTTCAATGTAATCGTTTTTGTAAGGCAGGTAAGGATCTGAGAAATCGAGCGATATGCCGAAGCGTTCGTAATCGGCGTCCATCCTTCCTATGTATGCCTCTACGTATTCTTTGCAGCTTTTGACAAACTTTTCAATCCCTACGTTTGTCTCTATCTCTCTCTTAGACTTTATTCCAAGGCTTGCCTCTGCGCGCATTTCTATAGGCAAGCCATGCACATCGTAGCCTGCTCTGTCGTATACGTCGTAGCCTCTGAGCCTTTTATAGCGCAGAAGCGTGTCTTTCATGCTTTTAACCCACATCTGGCCCGGGTGCAAGTCACCGCTTACAAAAGGTGGGCCATCTAAGAAATAGAAGGGCTTCTTGCCCCGGTTCCTTGCCCTTACCTCTGCCATTATGTTGTTCGAGCGCCAATACGCAAGCACGTCTTCCTCGTTCTTTATCAGGTCTACCAAAAACTCACCGGTTATGCCACTCGTTTATGCAAATCCAACGACCTGCATTGGGCTTTTTATGTGTTGCTATGCTAGTAAGCTACACATGTTTTTAATACAAGCGTTTGAGCACGGCCATTTGCCATTTTCTGGTTGCGAACCGTTATCCCTTATTTGTGCATGTCTCTTGCTCAAACACATAAACACATATCCAGAATTAATACTTTTCCATAACGTCTTATATGCCTTTAGTGCAATGACTTTAAAGTAATTGTATGAGGAGCGCAGATGCAGTTACCATATTTAGGGTAATTCTCGTATTCGCCATTGCGTACTTGATTTACCTGAAGTTCGACGCAATTGCTCTAGTGGCGTTGATAATAGTTGCGTTTCTGCTTGATGAAATTGACGGTTATCTGGCTCTAGGCAAAGGAACCAATTTTATAAAGTACGTTGCCACAGAGGCGCGTGGCAAGCACGTGTATGGAGAGGAAGACGTGGCAAAGCTGCCAAGTTACGGATCTGCGCTTGACATAGCAGGTGACCGCATAAACGAGTACACTTTCTGGATCTTGTTTACATTTCTGCATGTGTTGCCGCTCTTTGTGCTGTTCATTGTGGTGATAAGGAACTCACTTTCTGATGCGTTTGTGGCGTCTAGCAAAAGAACTTTCCATAACATGAGCACAAAATTCGGCAAAATAGCTTATTCACACCTTGCGCGAGGCGCAATCGGCGCATCCAAAGCAGTGGTTTTTTCTTATCTGACCCTTGTATTTGTGCTTGGCTTTCCAAAAGCGATAGGCTACGCTCTTGTAGCTTACCTGATTGCCTTCTTCCTGCTGAGAGGCGCAGCAGAGATATACGAGGCAACGCGGTAGCGAAACGCATGCACGGGCCGGGCAGTGAGCATGTATTTATTATTTGCGTGTGTATGAATGCCTGGTTTTATGGCTACTGATGATGCCTTCAACAGCTTTGAATCCGCTGTTTTTGACGCACTGGAAGGCAAGCTGTCGCTTTTCACATCGGAGCAAGAGAAGAACGAGCAGATACGCAACGTGGCAAAAACCATAAATCCCAAGGCTTCCGAGGAAGAGATAATCAAGATAATACAGGATTCTAAGAGCTTCGAGCCTATAGATAAGTACTTGTTTGCCAGCGACATCGAAGACATTATGATAAACAATACATCTAACATTTTCGTTTACATGTCAAGTTCAGGATCCAAAAAGCTGCAGGACCGCATAGAGTCTGGCGCAGACCTCGACCTGCTTGTAAAGAAGATGAAGATGTATGCAACTACTTCTGTTGCAAACAGGCAGATATTTGACGTGCACCTGCCAAACGGCTCGCGCGCAAACATAGTCAATTCGCCACTTGGAGCCAACATAACGATAAGGAACTTCAAGCCCAGGGCAATGAGCATAATAGACCTTATAAACAGCGGCGAGCTCAGCTACAACATGGCTGGCCGGCTTTGGCTTTATGTAGAAGGCCTGAAGGTTAGGCCCGCAAACCTGCTCATAGGTGGAATGCCCGCAAGCGGCAAGACCACCCTGCTTAACGCGATGTTCAGCTTTTTCAGGCCCGAGATGCGTATAGTAGTTATAGAAGAGACCTACGAGCTGAACACAGAAACGCAAGAGAACACAGTCAGGTTGGAGACGAGCCCAGACTTGCCGATGGAAGAGCTTGTTAAGAACGCGCTGAGAATGCGCCCTGACATGATCATAATAGGCGAGGTCAGAGGCGAAGAGGCAAAAGACATGATCACGGCGATGAACATAGGCAAGATAGCAATGGGCACAATTCACGCAAGCACTGCAAGAGACGTAGTTACAAGGCTTGAGCACACTCCAATGAACATAGAAAAGGACGTTATACCGCTGATCGACGCCATAGTTATAGTTTCTCAGGTAAACGAGGGCGGAAAGTTCATAAGGAAGCTAACGCAGGTTTCTGAAATATCAGGAATAGAAACCCAGGTACTGCTCAGCGACCTTTATACCTATGATTACAAGACGCACAAAAGCTCAGGCATACTGCCAAGCGTAACCTACAGGGACACGCTCTCAAGGCTTACCGGCTACACACCTACAGAAATAGTCATGGAGGAGCAGAGGCGCGGCAAAATACTCCAAAAACTCAACGACATGGGCATACGCGACCTAAAGAGCATAAACCAATTCGTCAAAGAATATTACGACAATCCGCAGCAGGCGCTTTCAAAGATAGACCTGCTGAGCGTTGGGACTCTTTGAGCTGCGCCCACTTTGAAAAAATGCGCAAGCACGATACTTGCAAATCTGTAAGGACGGAGCAACAAAACGCGCGCAGCGGCACAGCGCTATGGCAGGAATTCCTTGTTTGCTATCTTCTCCTTTATGTATTCATCTACGAAGGTAAGCCTTGGTCCCTGCAGTGCGTCCTGTTCAAGCTTCTTCCTCGATTTTATCATGGTCTCTAGTTCTTTTGTCCATGCCTTCTCCTTCTTTATCCATTCGTATTGCAACATTTCCTGGGCGCGCTTTATGTCAGTGTCGCTTGCGTTTATCGTTAGCTTCTTTAGGAATTCGTATTTGTCAAGGTCCGACATGGTTACGCCGATGAACTTGGCGCTAGGCGTTGCAACGTCTGTGCCTA
>JAVZPT010000059.1:0-3193 GCA_038881455.1 Candidatus Micrarchaeaceae archaeon
AAATACATAAGGACTTGTGTAAAATATGTTGGCATTATGTCCAATGCAGAAAAGAACAGCAGAATACGAGAAAAAGGCAAGGCAACAATGGCAAAGCGGAAAGGCCAAACTGCAAAAGTATATGAAATAAAATTCGATAAAAGCAAAATCTCAAAACAAAGATCTGATGCTCTTCAAAGGCTCTTTCTTGAAGGGAAGTGGTTTACCAATTACATAATATCAAAAGGCATAACTGATTCTGTTTCCTACAAGGACTATAAAGTCAGAAAGGTAAAAATAAAGGTTGGCAATAAATTCGAAGAAAGGGAACTGACTGTATTGTCGTCACAGATGAAACAATACCTGATAAAAAGGCTGCAGAGCCAAGAAGGGCTTTGCCTAGGGAACCTAGGCGAGACGCTCGCAGAGGACTATGCCTCTGCAAGTAGCATGCTTGCATACATAAAGCGCATTCCGCATGTTGACGCAAGCATTGCCGTTGAAGCGAGAAGCTCCAAAGTTGCGGGCGCGGCAGAAGCCACGTCAGCAAGGGAGGGGTAGTTCACCCTGGCGATTTATTGCAAAGGCTTAAGCGCGCAATCGGTTTGCGGGAGGCGCTCGCCATAAACCTAGCGGCGATAATAGGCGCAGGCATATATGTAATAAGCGGAATTGCTGCTGGAATGGCAGGCCCTGCTTCGATAATAGCTGTGCTTATAAGCGCTGCTGTTTCTATATTCACAGGATTCAGCTTCGCAGAGCTTGCCCATTCGTATGCAAGCGAAGGGGGCAACTACGAATATTCAAAAGAGGTTCTTGGCAACTATGCTGGCTTTGTCGCTGGCATAATCTGGATCTTTGCATCTATAGTGAGCGGCTCGGCAATAGCGCTTAGCTTCGCAGGCTATTTAGACGCGCTTCTTGGAATAAAGCTGAGCGAAATAGCGATTGCTATTGTGATAATAGCTGTGCTATCGCTGATAAATTACTTCGGCATAAAGCGCTCCGCTTCTACTGCAACGCTGCTAATAATAGTGAATATTTTTGTATTGGCGTTTTTTGTAATAGTGGGCGTGTTTTTCATAAAGGCATCAAATTACGTGCCTGTGTTTCCAAAAGGCATAGCCAGCACCTTTGCCGCAGCCGCATTCATTTTCTTTGCATATACTGGCTTTGCGCGCGTGACTATGCTTGGCGAAGAAATAAAAGAGCCAAAAAAGACAATACCGCGCGCAATACTATACTCGATAATTATCTCAATGGTTATTTACGCAATAGTGATGTTTACGCTAATAGGAATAGCGCCATACAGTACGGTCAGCGCATCTTCATCTCCATTGGCAGAAGCGCTGCTCATCGCTACAAAGAGCCCATGGGCAGGCTACGTGATATCGATTGGCGCGCTGATTGCAACGTTTGATGTGGACTTGGCAATGATACTGGGTTTATCGCGCGTTCTCTTTGCAATGTCTAGGGATAGTGCAATACCTGCCGCGTTCTCAAGGCTTAACAAGTACAGTGCGCCTTACTTTTCAGTATTCATAGGCGGCATAGTGATGATCGCAATGCTTGCTCTTGCGTTCAGAGAAATAGTATCAATAAGCAACGCAAGCTATCTGCTTTCGTATACGCTAGCAAACGTTGCAGCGGTAAAGCTTGCCTTTGAGACCAGGCGCAGCCCAGGCAAAATGCTCTTTAAAAAGAGAAACTTTTATGTTGTGCCTTTGATAGGCGCAATTACAACAATAAGCCTTCTTGCGTTCCTCACCAGGCTTAGCCTTGCAATGCTTGCTTTGCTCTTGCTTGCAGTGAGCGCGTATTACTTCGCTTCGAAGAAGCACCTGCGCAAGCGCGCTGCACACACCAGAAAGCCAAACTGGTAAGCCTTACCTTATTGCTTCATAATCCTCTTTTGGCCTTTTTAGGAAGAAATAGCGAAGCATGTTGCCTATGTGGTAGCGCGCAAAGCCGAGAATGCCCCAAGCCTCTACGCGCCTTACGCTAGTGTATACCACTGCGTTTTCGGAAAACACTATTCTGCCGACTTTCGCAAGCCTCCTGGAGAGGTCCCAGTCCTCATAAGTCTTGAAATTGCCGTTGAAACCGCCTACAGAGTTGAATGCGTCTTTCCTTACTGCGAAGTTCATGCCGTTGATGCTCGGGCGCCTAAGCAGAAGCATGAACTTTGCAAAGTATATGGAGACAAACTTGTAGCCAAGCCTCACGCGTTTGCTTGTGCGCTCAAGCGGCAACACAGGTCCGGTTGCGGCAACAGTATCTGCTTCTGAAAAGGCTTTCATATATTCTTCAATAAGGCCTCTAGATGGCTTTGTGTCTGCGTCTAAGAACACAAAGTATTTGCCTTTTGCGTACTTCGCCCCGGTATTCCTGGAGTGGGCTGCGCCAGGCCACAGGTCTATGACTACCTTTGCGTGCTTCTTTGCTATGCTCCTTGTCTTGTCTTTGCTGCCCCCATCTACGACTATTATCTCGAAATCTTTGTTTGTCTGCTGTGCAAGTCCCTCCAGGGAGTAACCTATGTATTTTTCTTCGTTGAGTGCCGGTATTATAACGCTAAAAGTTGGCATGCGTTTGCCATTCAAGTAAACTACCTAGAAGCGGCGTGGCCACGATCTAAAGGGTGCGAAGCCGCGCATATGTGCTCTTGCTCTTGAATATTTTTCACATGCTCTTTATTTAACTTTGCTAGCGGTACGCCTTGGCTTGGCAAGCGCACGGGCCTGCGAGAAACGCATAACTTGTGTAAAACAAAGCGGCATGCAAATGCATGAAAGAACAGCAGGATACGCGAGGCAAGGTAACAAGGAAAAGCAGGTGTTGCAGCCAAGCGCAAGCTCCAAGGCAGGCTTTAGGCATTCTTTCGCTTCCGTGTGCGCATGGGTGCGCGCTTTTTAAGCTTTTGCTCAATGCTTTCGATACTTATAAATATCTCCTCAGGCGCAATGCGAATGTATATTCTTAATTATGAGGCGCTTTTTTGGAAAGTGTTATCGATAATAATATAGAGGCATTGGCAGCGGAGCTGAAGAGCAGCAGGCCCAACAGAGAAAAGGCATTTGAGTTTGCAAATAAGATAGACGAAGGCAGCACGAAGGACGGAGAGGCGAGGTACAAAGCAGCGAGGTTAGTGCTGAGCAAGTCCTTTGGGATAGCAGATGACGGCCTGCCTGAAGAGTTAGAACCAACTGCAAAG
>JAVZPT010000060.1:0-3089 GCA_038881455.1 Candidatus Micrarchaeaceae archaeon
CTTGCTTTGAGGTTTTTGCCCAGCTTGCTTCCAATTGGCGGTATGCCCTTGCCAAGGCCCATAGCTTTTGCGGTGCCGCCGTAAGGCGACCTGCCAAGAATAGAGCCTTTCTTTGTCATGGCGCCAGCTCCAACAAGCGTGCCTATTCCGAATATTGCAAAAAGGTCGTAGCCGCGCATCAGCCCAGCAGCTGCTGCTATGAGTATTATTATTATCATTATTGGAATGAGCGCATTGACTGCGCCAAAAGAGAGCATTACTGAAACATATAGCAGCGCAGCGCCTAGCATATGCCCACGTTAATATTATGCATTTCCTGCTATTTAAATGTATTCTTGTGCCTGGGCGCCTATGCAGCAGGCGCGCTATGGCTTATCTCTGCGCGCTCCTTCGCCTTAGCGACCTGAATGCAAGCAGCGCTGCCGCAGCGGCAACAGCGCCAAGCGCCACACCGCTTATGTTACCGAAGCCAAGCAGGTATTCGCCTATGGTAACGCTTGCATACGTTGTGTTTGGCGCGTAGTAGTAGTTTAATTCGCTAACCGTTATTGGGCTTGCATACTTGGAAGCAAGGTTCACATCGTTGGCTTCTGCCGCAAGCGGCAGCAGCGTAGCCGAGAGAGGCTGCACTGGCGTGCCATAATACTGCGCAACTATTTCGCCATTGCCAAGGCTTGATCCGCCGCCGCAAGCAGTAACGTTTGCAGAGAACTGGCCTTTTGCATTTGTCTTCGCTATTGCGAACAGGCCCAGCTGCGAGGTGCATATGCCTGTCCCGTTTGAATAAATAGGTACGCAGTACTGTGTGGCGCCAGAGCCTGTTGCAGGGCATGCGGCGCCGTATATGTTGCACTGCTCATAATTCTGTACAAGCAGGCTGCTCGGCGGCGGATTGCACTCGCCAAGGCTGTTGAACGACGGCGCGTAAGTTATCGTGTTCGCGTTGGCCGTTAGGTTATACCAATCTGGGTTAGCTAGAGCGCAGCCCGCGCTTTGCTGCGCCGTAGAAACTGCCGAGCTGTAGCCTATTGTGTTGGCACCATAAGAGCAGAGCACCGCGTTTGCAGGGTCTATCAGCGCGTTGTAGCCTATAAAGTTGATATCGCGGTCGTAATACAGGTATATGCTTTGGCCTGCCAGCGGAATTGGGGCACCGCCTATTGAAGTGTTGGGCGTGTACGCTGCTCCGCTTATCTGTATCTTTGTCTGGTTCGTGTTTGTTGTGTTTACGTTCGGGGTTGCGTTTAAGCTTATCACCACTGTGTTGGCTATGTCAAGCGGCAGCGGCGCGTAGATTGTGTTGTTGAACCTGTCTTGAAATACAAGAGTGAACATGTGAAAGCCAAGATACTGTGTGCTTAGGTTAAGCAAGAACCTGCTTGCGTATGTAACGTACTGGTAAAAGTCGAACAGCGGGACCTCGGTTATTACTGGAACTGCCGTGTAATTTATCTTTGGACCTATGCCATGGGCGCCTGAGGCAACTGTGCTTATCGAGGAATAGGCAGGAGCCCTGTATTGAAGGCCAGGCCCATATTCCTGTATGTAGTTCGTTATTGTGTACTCGAGCGGCCTAGTATAGTTAACAAGGTATTGCACGTTCAAGCTGTAATCTTGCTCTGGTATGCCATGCGCGCTCGTTTCAAAGCCCGCGGTGTTTGGCTCGGTAATGTTTGCGTAGAGGTACCCGAAGAGCCTGTTGTTCTCTATGGCGTAAATCACTTGCGGTGGCATTATCGTGGCTTTTAGGCTCGGAACATAAAGCCCTTTTGTATAGACGTCTTGCAGGTACGTGCCTGCGTTCTCTACTACTGTCTGCAGCTGGTTCGATTGCGCGCTTACAAGCGCATATGTGTATATTGTTTCTTGCGAGGTTGACGAGTGCGCATGCGGCTGTCCGCCGCCAGACACAAGTTGCATGTAACTCGGCGGGTTGCATGACGAGCTTGGCGTTGTGTTCTGCGCGCCAGTAAGCGTGTTTGTAGTAGTTACGTTTACAACCTGCGAGTTGCCCCAATCCTGTGAAAGCGTGTATGTGTATGAGTAAGGCACAAGAACGCTGCCGCTTATGCTTGTGCCAAGCACTGTGCCGGTTTGCGCCTGCGAAGCAGCTGCGCCCTCGACATAAATGCTTTCGCTTGCAGAATCTTGCGTATTGCCATTTTCATAAGCAGTAAGCGTAAGCGTTCCGATGGGGAGCGAGCTGCAGATGCTTGAAATGTCTATTTTTGCGGTGCCTGTGCCGCTCGCGCTTAGCAGCACGCTGTTTTGATAGGCAAGGCTTATGCTCACAGAACCGCCGTTTGGATTTGTTGCTGTTGCCAAGTCGCTAGATGGCGTGCATGTTATGCCGCTGCTTGTGCTCTGCTGCAGTATCGTCTGTGAGCCAACGCCGAGTATCGGCGCGTTTGTAACACTTATTGTGCCAGAAGTTTGCTGGCCAGTAACGAGGTCTTTAGCAGTAACAGAGTATGTGCCTACGTTCAGGCACTGCTGCTGTGTGCCGCAAACATCATAGGAAGCGCTGCCCGGGCCCTCTGAAGTTATGTTGCCGTTTATCAAAAGCTCCACATTGTCGTTGTTGCTTGCTGTTGCTGAGATTAGGTCTGTCTGGCCGTATGGCACGCTCGTGTACTCTATGCGCAGGCTCGGCGGGCCTGCGTTGTAGTAGCTTGCGCCTATGCCTGTGCCTGCGCTAAACGAGTTTAGCAGGCCAGGGAACGTTATGGCTTCTGTTGAGCCTGTATTTTCTACGTAGCGGAACGGGTCTGAAACAGTGTACACAGGAGGCTCCATATTGTCTATATAGCTTAGAACGCCGCATGCGCCTGCGCTGTTGCTGTCGTTGACATAGCACTTGTATGGCGGATTTCCAGCGAAGAGCTTTGTGTAGTTTTGCACGTTAAGCCTTGTCGCGACGATAAGCTCAGAGTAAATAGGGTATTCTACAGTAGAGCCAACGAAGCCCACAGGCTGTGCGGTTTTTTTCAGTAGCAGGTTTACTGTATCGTTGTAATTGACAGAGAAGCCCAGCCTAGGCCAGCCATAGCCCCTGGTGCTGAAGCCAAAATAGGCGTAAATCTCAGGCC
>JAVZPT010000061.1:0-3043 GCA_038881455.1 Candidatus Micrarchaeaceae archaeon
ATTCGCGTTAATCGCCATTGAATTAGCGGCGAGCTTATATGAACGGCGAGCTTATCAAGCTTTATCTTTTTGACTTTGCTTCTGAGCTACAGCTCGAGCAGATAAAGAACCTGTTTAAAGGCCCAGAAGACTTTTCAAAGCTCGATTACAATCTGCCCACGCCAGAAGAGATACCGCAGTTCACTTTGCCGCTTGTTTTCAACATGAAAGATGCAGATGTGCAGGTAGGCGACGATAAGCTTCAGGCAAAGGTGCAGGTTGCGGTATTCTCTCCAGGCACCGTATCGGTAAGGGTCAGGATGCCAATAAACGAAAAGAACGAACAGTTCCTTGCGAAGCTTGCCTTCAGCGCAGAATTCGAAAACGCTGCTTATAAGATAGCGCAGCATGCAAAAGGCAAAGTCAAGAGCGCAATAAGCAAGCAGTTCCAAATAAGCGAGAGCGAGCTATTCGAAGCATATACGTTCTGCTTTATAAACGATACTAAGGCTAGCGCGCTGCGCGGAAACAAAGCGCTGATAGCTGGCATTCTAGTAAGCGAGCCCAACGCAAGCGGCATGGACAACAAATACATGGACGAAATTCTCGGCAAGAGCGTGTCATACTATTCTGACGACGCTTTCTTCGTTGGCTGGGACGGTGCAGTACTTATAGACATATTAAAAAGCATAGACTACGAGCTGCTCATGGCCGAGATTGCCAACATGCAGCTTCTCAAGCTAAGGATATACAAGCAGCTCACCTCATCTATGCTCGCAAAAACAGGCGCAGATGCAGAATCGCTTGTAAATGCAAGCTTCATGCGCAGAGTCTTCAGCCAAAAGCCCATGCTGCTTGGGACAAAGCTGAGCGTGTTCCTTGACAGCCTTAACGAGATGCTGAACAGAATAGACAACACGGTGTTCGGGCTCGGCGAGTGGTATTTGTCAAGGGTTTATGCCCTTTTTGCAAGCGTCTTCAAGCTAAGGGAGCTGCGCGAAGCAGTAGAGAACGAAGCAGGCAAGCTCGCTGCGAGAAAGTCAATGATCAACGAAATAATGGCTGAGCGCAGGGGCGACATGCTAGAGCTCGTAATAATACTGCTCATAGCAGTTGAAATACTTTTGGAGCTGGCTTATTTGGCCAAGTAGGCAAAAGCCAAAGCGCAAAACGCGAAGCGCAAGCATTAAAATGTCTATTACTTATATTGGCATATGCAAACGTCAAGCAAGCCAGAGCTTAGCGTAGTCATACCTACAATAGAGGAAGAAGGCGTATTCGAAGTCATAGAAAGCATAAGGAAGCTCTTTGGCAGCGGCACAGAGATAATAGTAGTTGACAAGAGCAGCGACGCCTACTTTAAGAGGCTCCAAGCTGCAGGCGTAACGGCAGTAAGGCAGAAAGGCAGCGGCGTAGAGCGCGCAGTAGCGCAGGGCATGAGGCTTGCACATGGCGACATAATAGCTACTATAGATGGCGATGGCACGCACGAAGTCAGCGGCTTGGAAAAGGCCGTTGATAAAATAAGGCGCGGGGAAGCAGACATTGTGCTCGGCAACAGGCTTGCTGGCCTGCACAAAGGCTCCATGACTGCTTATGTGCGCATCGGCAACACGCTATTGAGCTGGCTTTTCAGCAGGCTTTACAAGGTAAAGGTGCACGACATACTTACCGGCCTGTTTGCCGTGCGTGCAAGCGCCTTCGAACAGGTTATGGGCATAGAGCCCTACAGAGCAGGGGTCGCAACAACATACGCAATAGAGCTGCTTGCAAAGGGCTACAGGCTTGCTGAAATAGACATAAGCTATTACAAGCGCAAGGCAGGCACTCCAAGAATCGCAAGGCACAAGACCGGCTATGCTCTGAACGTTGCTGCAAACATAATAAGGCAGGTCAGGGACTACAGCCCTTTGCTTATCTTCGGCCTTTTCGGAGTTGTGCTTCTTGTTGCTGGCCTTGTTATAGGCATTGCAGTATTGCTTAATTTTGCAGCCACAGGCCAGTTTAACGAGGTAGGAAGGGCGCTAATAGCTTTTATGCTTGCGGTTCTTGGTATGCTCTCCATTTTCGTAGGAATAATGCTAGACCTTCTTCTTGAAATAGACAGGGAGGTCAGAGAAATAAAAGCAAAATGACGCGACATGTATTTATACTTGTTTGACTGAGTATGCGTATGCTTACAAACAATACTGCAAAAAGAGATTCTGAAGCAGCAAATGGCGCAACCAAAGACTGGCGCTATGTTTTTGCCATAGGAATTGCCATATTTCTTATACTGCTTGTGACCGTGTACTTCAGAGCAGGCATGCTTAAGTACTATGGCTTCTTCGAGCCTGACGACTATTACCATTTCTCGGTAATACGCGCCGCAGTAGCAAACAATTTCATAGTGCCCATGTATTTGAGCCTGTCGGGCTGGCCTGCGCATACAATAATAAGCGAGCCCAAAGGGCTCTATTACACTGTGCTTGCGCCTTATTTCGTGCTGCGCTTCTTCGGAATAACGTATTATACAATAATGCGCTATGTTGCGCTGGTATTCGGAATTTTCGATGTAATAGGCACGTATTTTCTGGCGCGGTATCTTAGCAAAGACAAACTTTTTGGCCTGCTTTCAATGCTCTTCGTGGCGCTGAACATGGGCGACGCCGCAAGGACAAGCGCGCTTATTTTCAGGGGCGACAGCTTCGTAACATTGTTCATAATACTGGCCCTGGTTTTTGCAGTGGCTATGTCAAGGGCTGAGCATAGGAAAAGGAAGCTGTTGCTTGCAGCGCTTGCAGGGTTCACGCTAAGCATAGCCAATTTCGTATGGAACGGCGCGCCGTTCACTACTGTTGTATTTATGCTGTTCTTCATACTCTTGCTTATTTTCGGGTTTGTGTTTGACAACAAGAAGATGCTCTTAAACGCCAAGTACTTGCTTGTTTCTTTCGCTGTGTGGTTTGCTTTCGTATCGCTTTACAGGTACTCATTCATAATAATCGGCCAGTCGTTTACTGGCCTGCACTTCATACCTATCTTCGTGCTGCTTGCAGTAGGCGCGTTCTTGTTCGAATACCTG
>JAVZPT010000062.1:0-2854 GCA_038881455.1 Candidatus Micrarchaeaceae archaeon
CTGCTGACGAGATATGCCTTCCGCAATTCTTCTGCTACACGCCTTCAAACCGGCCAGTGGTGCAGGCATTGTCTTGGCTAAGGAACAATTCGCCAAGCAACAGCGTCGTGCTTACCTTATGGCCTGACGGCTCGCTTGTAGAAGGCATTGCGAACAGGACAAGCGTTACCGACAGCGTGGGCTCGCAGAACAGCAGCAAGGCAAATCCGTTTGCCGCGTGGCTGCTTAACAGCAGCCCTGATGCAAAGTTTCTGCTAACACCTATAAACGGCAAGCCCGATTACCTGCTGACAAGGTATGTTTGGCTAGTTGAATTAGGAGGCATATACACCGAGAGCGGCTATGGAATAAACAATTATACTAATAGACCCTTTGCTGGCGAGCTTCTCAGCGCAATTTCCGAGAACAAGTACAAATTGCCTTTCACCTCGCTGAATCAAAGCCAGGCAAATGTTGTAGAAAATGAAGCAAACAGCTATATAGAAAGCCTTTATGGAGACAGCGCGTTCACAAACATAGGCGAGCAGGAAAACAGCACGACAAACACAGAAACATTTACCTTCAGTGGCATTTACAACACAACGATATAGCAAAGGTGATAATTCAGAGAAACGCCACTGGGCAGCGCATAGGCGCGTTTCTGCTTGCGCCTGCCACAGGCGCCATTTCAACGTCGCTGTTCGCAAACGTTATATTTTACAACCTTGAGAATGCAAGCCCATCGATCGTAAGCCAAGCAGCGTATACAAACAAAACCAACAGCTACACATTGCTAGTAACGTATTCAACAAGGCCTAGCGCCAGCCTGCCTGTAAACATAACCGGAGCTTATCTGGTAGCGCCAGGGCTTGCCAAAAGCAACATGTTCAAGTTCCTATACGAATGTGGCTATTCATACTGCCCTTGGAACAACACCATAGCAGGCCTCAAGCTTGTTTATTCAAACCTTGATTCCAAGATATTCGAAATAGTTTATAACGACACAAACGCAACAATAAGAAACACAACATACTCGTGACAGAAACCCAAAGCCTGCGCCGCAAATCTAAAAAATCTAAAATTAAATGCCTTCGCCGAAAGCTCAGCTTCGCAGCACGTCCTTTTGCAAGGCGTAGTTAAGAAACAGTGCAGAGTCTGTAAAAGAGGCAAAGCTCCAGTTGAGCCTTTGTATGGGCTCGTTGCCGTTCTGCGCAAGGAATTCCTTACCCCGCGCGCTTTCAGGGTGCGCAGGGTTTACCAATTCCTGCTCTGGCATAGAATTCCTGTACTTGCTTAATATGTAATCTATCCTGCGTTTTGCGCTCTCAATATTGCCTTTTGAGAGCTCGTAGTTTGCGTATTCAAGGCCTAGAAGCAACCAACGGCCGCCGCAGAAGTACACGTCGCTGGCGTTTCTTATCGGCAGCATGTTGCCGCCTATAAGGTCCTGGCTGATCTTCGCCATTGTCTTTTCCTCTACGCCTGCGCCAAGCTCATTGTCGCCTATTCCGAATCTTGTAAACGCGAAAATCTGCTCTGCGTCGATTCCAAAAGAGGTATCAGGCCCGTTGAAAGGAAGCCTCCTTGCGTAGGCTATGCCATCTTTTACGAAGTCCCTTAGCGCTCCGGCTATGCCGCCATTCTTGTAAAGGAAGTTGAACGCGCGCTCTATTTCTTCTGCAGTTGCGCTCACCATTCCGCTGCCTGCGAACTGCTTCAGTATTTCCTTTGCCTTGAAAATGGCAGCAACGTTGTAAAAGTATATGTAATCTGTTTCATCTGTTTCCCACGCTTCAGAAGACGGCGTTTGGTATACCTTGCCAAGGTACTCTGTCCAAAGCAGAGCGTGCTTGCTTATCTTGCTTTTCTCGTATTCAGAAATGCCTACTGTGTGCATTTCGTTGAATACTGCAAGAAGCACAAGGGGCAGCGTGTCGTATTGCACAAGCCACCTTGAGTCTGCTGTGTCTTCCAACTTGAATCTGCCGTCGGAAGCGCTGAAAAGCCCGAAGCGTTCGTTCACCCGTGCTGGTATGTGGCTGCTGAGCCTGTAAAATTCTTGGTCCTCATACGTAAGCCGAAGCGCTCGCCTCATCGAGCTTTCATAATGTTCTATTGCTTCAAGGTTGAAGGTGTTTATCCTGTTTGCAGCATTGGCAGCTTCTTCCGAGAGGCTTGGATTTATGCGCTTGGAGAAGCTCGCGAAGTCGTCAAGCGCAATTGCGATGTAGCTGCTGTCGCGGAACCAGTGAGGCGTATAAGGGAAAAAGGCATCTGATGCCCTTGTATAGCCAGAGCTGCTTACCTGGCCTATAAGGTACTTTGCGGCATAGCAGATGTCTTCATAATAGCATATGCCGTTCGCTTCGTTCAGCGCATTTGTGCGCGCATCAGCAACACGCTCCACGCTCTATTTTGCTAATGCAAGTTTTATAAAAGTGAGCTGGAAGACCTCTATACTTCTGTAGAAGAATAGCAGACAGAAGTGCTAAACTTAGCAGACTTGAGTTTGCTGCTGTTCTGAGCGTTGATCGGCTTTTATGCATGCGCCGAAAAGCATGCTTGTAGACAGCAAAACAGATAAATTACTTGCTCAACAAATCATAAACATGGGCTCTTTTGACATTGCTGTTTTGGACCATGTAGCTGCGCTTGCAAGGCTCAGGCTCAGCGACATAGAGAAAGAGAAGTTTGCAAGGCAGCTTAGTGAAGTGCTCTCGCTCTTTGACCAGCTTGACAGCATAGAAGCAACCGAAGCCGAAGCCGCATTCCATCCGATAAAGATAAGCGCAAAGCTGCGCGAGGACAAGCCAGAGAGATGGGCATGGGACCCGCTTGCGAATAGCAGGCACAACGAGGGAAAATACATAAAAAG
>JAVZPT010000063.1:0-2737 GCA_038881455.1 Candidatus Micrarchaeaceae archaeon
AAATTTCAAACGTCCAAATATACAACGCCTCCCTTTCAACAAACCAGATTCAGGCTCTCTATACAGGGGCATAGGCGGCGCGCCCATAAATCTGCAGAACCTCGTTGGCTGGTGGCCGCTGAACGGCAACGCAAACGACTACAGCGGCAACGGCAACAACGGTGTGCCAAGCAACGTCGTGTTTGTAAGCAACTGGTATTCGGGCTACACGCCTACATAAACGGCTGTAGCACTGCGTAGCCTGAAACAAATGCCGTCAAACCAAGCTTCGGCACATGTCTTATAAACTTTTGCTGCCCATTTCTATCATGGACTCGCTTGAAGAGCGCATTTCTGGAGAAATAGCAATGAGCGACAGCCCTGGCACCACGATGAAGAAGTGGCGCGAAATATTCGGCATATCGCAGGTCGAGCTAGCAAAATACCTGAAAATATCTGCTTCTACAATAAGCGACTACGAAGGCAACAGGCGTTCAAGCCCAGGAGTAAGCGTAATAAGGCGCTTTGTGAATGCGCTTGTCGCGATGGACGAGGAGCGCGGCGGCTCTGTAGCAAGGAACCTTGCAAAGCTGAAGCCGCAGGAGGAAGACACAAGCATGTACCTTATCCATGACTTTTCAGCACCTATAAGCGGCGTCGATTTTGCGCGCCAGATAGACGCAAAGGTGGTATCGAATCCAAACTATCTTGACGACATTAAGCTTTTCGGCTACACGTTGCTCGACAGCCTGAAGGTAATACTAGAGATATCGCCAAGCGAATACCCGAGGCTCTTTGGCTCTACAACCGACAGGGCGTTCATATTCAACGAGGTTAGCACAGGCCGCTCGCCTATGGTAGTAGTGCGCGTTGCTCCGATAAAGCCAAAAGTAGTCGTGATAATGAATCTAGACGCCGTAGACAAGCTTGCGGTAAAGATTTCTCAGATAGAGCATGTGCCGCTCCTTACAACGAAGCTTACTGTTGAGGACATAAAGCTCAGGCTAAGCAACATATAGGTTTAGCTTGGTGAGAGGGCCGGGTCTCCTTGGCTTTGCAAGCGCATGGAGCGAGCAGATGCAATAAGAATAGCCTGCGAAAAATACATAAGGACCTGTGTAAATAAAGTGTCATGGCAAACGCAGAAAAGAACAGCGCAATATGTGAGAAAGGCGAGGCAACACCGCAAAGCAAGCGTTGCAGCCAAGCGCAAGTTCCAAAGCTGCCGATGCAGCAGAAGCAAGCTGCAAGGGCGGTTAGTTCACTAGGCGTAACCAACTGTGACCGATTGCAAATATTTAAATACTTTTGCCAATCAAAAAGGAGTTAGGTGAATCTAATGGCAAGGTATTCACTACAAGAAGAAAGCGATTTCAAAGACGAAGAGGAAGGAGAAGGAACCGACGACGAAGAAGAAGACTGGGAAGACGACGACGAAGAAGAAGGCGACGAAGAAGAAGACGGCGACGAATATTAGCCTGTTCCTGTTCCGCGTTTAGCATCCTCTGTTAATCGGGCGGCCGCGTTTCTATATTTTGCTTTTCCTTTGTGTATTTTGTTTCGGTATGTGTCAGAAGCCGAGGCCGCAAAAGAAGGAAGGGCAGTCATTCTGCTTCTTTGTGCTCAAGCTCATTTTTGGATTGCTGCTGCGCAGCTTCTATTCTGAATTCGCTAGCTTTCTTTTTTATTGCCTCAAGCTCTTGCTGCGCAATAATGGGTATGCTAGCATCTGCTCCGGCAAAATTAGGAATGCTTTCTTCTACGCCTGCTATTCCAACCTTCTGACTCTTTGATTTTTCTATTATGAATTGAGCGTATATGGCAGCGCTTCTGCCCTCGGGCCCGCCTTTGATAGCAGCGGCTATTATGTTGGAGAGCCTTGGCGATTGGTTCCATTCCTCTTTTAGATTTGCGAATTGCCTATTCGCTTCAGCTCTGTTTAGCCCAAGCGCAGCCCCAGCGCCAAGTATTCCATACTTTAGCATGTTTTTTTGACTTGAATAGCCATGTGTTGCGTCATAGAATCTGCTTACTGCTGTTTCCACAGGAACGCCTTTTTTAATGTCCTCATTGAGCTTTTTGCCTGACTCTTCAAGCAGTTCTAATTTCTTCAATTCTGCCTGAAGCTTACTTACTTTTCCTTCTGCCTCCTTTAATCGGTTATAGTTGCTCAGGCTGAATTTTCCTGCAGCGCCTTTAACCGCATCAAGGTTCTTTTGCGCTTTATCCAGCGCTTCTCTTCTCTGAATTTTTTGCTGTTCAAGCAGGCTTGTGCTTATCAGCCCAGCGGCCGACATTGCCAAAATGTCTGTGTCGGTCTTTTCTATACTATCGCCCAAGTTAGGCGCCTTCTTAAGTATTTCTGTTTTGCCTATTTTTAAGCCGATTTTACCTTTTGCGATGTCTGTCGCAAGTTTGTTTCTTACTAGGTTGACCCTGCCTTTGACTTTAACGCCACTTTTAGTCGTAGCGGAGCCGGTTGCTATTCCTGCAGCAAGCTGGCGTATGCCAATATTTCCCTTTTCCAATTTCTCCTCTTGCACCTTGCTCTCTTTCTCAATGTCCCTTTTCTCTTCAAGCATCTTTTTATACCTTGCTTTTGCCGTTCCGCTTCTGACTCCTTCTTCCTCTTTCTCAGCGCCCTCTTCTTCCTCGTTCTCCTCTTGCGCCTTGCCCTCTTTCTCAGCGCCCTCTTCTTCCTCGTTCTCCTCTTGCGCCTTGCCCTCTTTCTCAGCGCCCTCTTCTTCCTCGTTCTCCT
>JAVZPT010000064.1:0-2675 GCA_038881455.1 Candidatus Micrarchaeaceae archaeon
CAGTTATAAAAGTGAGCGGGAAACCATATCCTTCAGATAGAGATGAGAGCGAACCGCAGAAACGCGTATAAATTTTGAGATGCGAAAGACCATAACCATGATTGCCATGACAGCCAATAAAGCCGGAAGAGCCCCTGTAGCTCAGTGGTTGGTTTATTGACAAGCCCACTAAAGAGCGTTCGCATGGTAAGCGAGAGGTCTCGGGTTCAATCCCCGACAGGGGCTTATGCTTGTGTTTAATCAGGAGAGCGAGCCGTACCGTGCTTGGCAAGCGCATGGAGCGAGCAGATATATTTATGGTTTTAAGTCGAAAGGATCTGGGTGGTTCGACGGTTGAAAAGCCCAGCGAAACACCAAAATAAAATAAGCAAGTGTTTTGTGCCTTTTGCTGTGTTTCTATAGTGCCATGCGCATAAGCAAAACTTCAACGTATTACCTTATTAAATTCGCATATGCGGAATGAATAAAAGCCTTAGCGCACATTGTTTATTGTGGAAGGCTGACTATACCAGATGGCTTGGTGTCATTTTAGGTTTTGGTTGCCTTCCACACTTGTTTTCTGCGCGCTTATGCGCTTGCAAGAGTTAAAGATATAAATAAAGGCGCAAAAGGAGATACTGATTAAAATGGACGATGGCCAGCCTAAGAAAGCAGACACAATGAACGCGCAGGCAAAGGAAGCATATAATAAGGCAGGCCGGTTTTTCGAAGAAAACAGGTTTGAAGAGGCAATAGACCTTTACAGCCAGGCAATAAAGCTCGACCCGATATATTCAAGCGCGTACTTCAACAGGGCGCTTTCTTATGCTATGGTAAGCAGGTATGATAATGCCAGGCTCGACGCTGAAAGGGTAATGGAGCTAGAGCCAGATAGCTTCGATGCACCTTACGTTATGGGCCTTATCAACGAATACGAAGGCAAAATTGAAGATGCAAGAAAGTGGTACGAGAAGTCGCTCAATATAAATCCAAATTATCAGCCTGCAAAGGTCAGACTAGAGCAGCTTGAGGACAAATTCGGTGTAGATTCTGAGCAGTCGAATATGCAGTCTACATTTCAGCTTTCGAAAAATGCCGGTATTAAAACAGGCAAAAGCGTGGAAGCGGAAGAAAACAAAACAGTAGTAGAAGAAGGGCAGCTAAAGCGGGTGCGGTGGTACAAGTCAAATCTGTCGTTCAATGACATTGTTGGACTTGAAAAGCAGAAATCGATGATTTATGAAAACATAATACTAGCAATCCGCAAGCCCGAGCTTCTTAGGGCATATGGAAAGAAACTAGGCCTTGGCGTGCTTTTCTACGGGCCGCCTGGAAACGGCAAAACATATATTGTAAACGCCATAGCCGGAGAAACACAGTCAAACGTAATTATAGTGCGCATACACGAAATCGTGGACATGTATGCGGGCAACACAGAGAAAAACCTGCATGCTGTTTTTGAGCAGGCACGCGCACATACGCCATGCATACTGTTTTTCGATGAAATAGATGCTCTGGGAATGAAGCGCGAGGGCGCAGGCGAACAGGCAAGCTACATGCGGATGGCTGTGAACGCATTCCTTACTGAAATGGATGGCGTAGAGAAAAATCCAGAGGGCATATTCGTAATAGGAGCAACAAACCAGCCGTGGGACATGGATCCTGCGCTGAAAAGGAGCGGCAGGTTCGGAGAGCGCATATACTTCCCGCCGCCAAACTATAAAGCCAGAGTTGGCGCATTCAAATACAACACACGCAACATGCCATTGGGTAGGGTAAGCTTCGGCAGGCTTGCGCGCGCCACAATGGGCTATTCCCAGGCAGACATAAGCGATATATGCGACAAAGCAGCGCTTATACCAGCAGTTGAGGAAGACAGAACAGGCGTAAGGAGGAAGGTGCTTATGAAGGATTTTCTGAAAATCATAAAGATGCACGGCAGCACGCTAGACGAGTGGTATGGAATGATGCACAAGGAGATAATAAGCAGGACCGAAACGCAGATAGTAGAGGGCAAGAAAACAGAGATAGTGAAGGAGGGCAAGCTAACGCCCGAGGAGAAGGTTCAGTACAGGCCTTTGGTAAAAGACGTTAAGAAGAATTCAAGCCAATGGCACAGGCTAATTGTTAGGCTTTCCAGGTTTGTGGCCCTGCACCTATTCTGATTTTTGCAAGGCCTTGGCCGGGGGTCGGACCCGGGCCTGAGGATCCACAGTCCTCCATGCAGCCGTTACACCACCAAGGCCATAGAAAGTAGCTTTTTATAAGGTTGCTCGTAAAAGATTTATTAAGTGGCGGGGTAGCTCAGCCTGGTTAGAGCGCTAGACTCATATGCTCAGCATAATGAATGATGAGCTCTCTTTGCGATGATTAGCTGGGATATCTAGAGGTCGAGGGTTCGAATCACTCCCCCGCCAAATGCTTGTAGGCAAGCTACATGCGGCTCTATTTGGTAGGCCTTAAGCCCCTTTATGGGCTGTTGTGTTTTAGACTAAGCAATTTCCTACAAATAATGCGTGGCTTAGTTGCGCGATAAGTTATGCGCTAACGTTCGTATGGTTTCGAAGTGTAAACTAACCCGCCCTTGCTGACGTGGCTTCTGCATCGCCCGTTTGTTTGGGGCTTCTCGCTTCAACGGCAATGCTTGCTTTCACATGCGGAATGCGCTTTATGTATGCAAGCACGCTACTTGCAGA